>NZ_LBJW01000001.1:38676-52464 GCF_028128865.1 Bradyrhizobium sp. CCBAU 11357
CACCTGCCAGGGTGACCGCAAGGCTCCAAACGCCGCCGGAGCCAACGGTAACCGTTCCAATCTGCGTCGTAACACCATTGTATGTGTCGTACAGCGTCACCGTGCTTCCAGCGAAGGACGGATCAACTGTTCCGCTGATTGTTTGATTTCCCTGGTTGGTTGGACCGCCTGCGCTGCTGATAAGGACAGGTCCAAATGAAGCCACAACAACAGCTTGCGATGGGTCCAAAGTGGGGACGAGCGGTTTCGAGGCGGAGTTAGAAGTCCCCGCGATGGGAGCGAGGGTCACAACAACTGGAGTGATCGATCCCCCACCGGCTTGACCTTTTATGTCGTCCTGAATAACGGTGGTTTGAGCTTCAGTGGGTGATGGTGGGGGGCTCCCAGCGAACTTCTGCAGCGACTTTGTGTCGACGTCTCCTCGCTTGCCGTCGCTAGGAGCCGGAGTGTCTGGAGCGATCTGTTTCCCGATATCGTAGGTCGTTAACACCTGTTGAAAAGCGTTGAACTCCTGCGCAACTTGCCCTGGGGTCTTGCTGACAGCTTGGGTGATCACCTCAAAATTGGCGGTTGGCGCGATGGTTAGCGATGGACCGTCGCTGGTAACTATCCCGATCGGATCCCCCGCAGTACAAACGCCTTGAAGCAAGTTCGTTGCTGGAACACATTTGAAGACTTGCACCGAATGAACTCGGCCGTCTTGCTGATCAGCGACGGAGACTGAGACTTTCCCATCCACGGCATCGACGCTGAGAAGGACGGCAGTGCCTCGAATTCCAATCACGGCAGTAGGCGTCGCGACCTGCATGTCGCCGGTTTTCGCGACCTGACCAGCGACGAAACTGGCGGCACCCTGGATGAGAGTAAACATCGAATGGTTCGTGCCACTCGTCAGACTGACTAAGGTGCCACTCGCGCTACTCTGCCCCTCATACCCCAATTCGTTCAACATGAACCGAGCATTGGCGCTTAGGTTGAACGTGGTGCCGTCGATAAGGACGAGACCAATGGTAGAGCCGCTTCCAGTTTGCACGACATCATTCTGATAAACGACATCCCCATTGTTCGCCTCGATCGTAACGCCGTTGCGAACGATGCTGGCACTTCCCGCTACGGTCGCGACACGGCCAATCACCTTTCCGGCAGCGGCATTACCTCCGGCTTGCGCAAAGGTTTGATAACCGGTGAGGGCTTCGACCACTCTCGCATCGAGCAGCGCGCCGTCGGGCGAGCTGAGCGGCAAACGCTTCTCACCGAGAAAGTAATTGTGGATCGTGATCCGATGGTCAGAATCGGAAATGATAAGATCATGACCTGAACGTACATAGTCCCCTGAGAACAGGAGGTGCGCGTCCGAAATGATTAGTGCGTGAGCTGGAGCAGGCTCAGGGAAACTAAAGGACGCCCCAGCCAACTCAGATCCGGCAACATCGAACTTTTGGTTCAATGGGGTATTCAAAACCAGCGCCCGCCCATCAATTTGGCAATTAAATAATTAAATTATATAACACTGCCGCAATTTAATTAAAAGAGCTATTTGATCGGGGCTGAAACGCTGAAAGCCTACGGTGGTTTGGCCCGTGATAATCACGGTGGACCGAGCCGTGGCTGACGATCCAAAACGACACACGCTGGGTCCGTTCGCATGGTGCAATCAAGAGGACTTCATCGCTTGGACCTGATGGAAGTGCGCCGTCAACTGGTGCGCACGCGCAATCGGCACTCCAATAACAGGAGCATCGTGAGGCGCATCAACGGTCTGTTATGTCGAATTTATCACTTGGATGCGATCGACTCCAAAGGAGGTCGGCGAATCCGCCAAGCCATTCAAATTGTGCTGCGAGATACATCCAAGGATTAGTTGACCAAAGGCCCGCGCCCGGCTCCTAACCGGCGCGCTCGATCGCGCCCGAATCTGCTCGAACGATCCTGTTTGCGCGGATCACGAACCCGATGATCACGGTGGCGACCGCTCCACCCATGGCGCCACGTGCCACGGCTGTCTACTGATTGCTGAGACGAGTTGCGAATTGCGAAACACGTTCTTGGATCGAAATTTGCTGGTCGAGACGATGTCTCCACGGAACTCGCCCTTCTTCTGTTTTGAGAGTTAGCGGGCAGCGAAACCTTGCTTTCCTCCTAGCACAACTCGAGGGCTGACAAAGTTCTGGGAGCAGCGTGTTATTCGGCTAGCGATATTATCCCCTAAGATTGGGCCGTTGCGCTGCCTGCTTTGGAATCAAGCAGGTGGTCGGGGATGCTGGTCGTGGCGACGATTGCCCCGGATTCGGCGCGACAATTAAGGGCAAGAGGATCAAGTTGATCGCACGTGACCTGAAGGTGTCGCTGAACACGGTCCGGAAGGTCCAAGGTGGGTTCGTCAGATCACCGCTCCTCCAAACGGGAATGACCAAGGCATTGCGTACTCTGCATTTTTCGGCAGGCAGCCCGAGCTCCGCTTGAGTAGCTACGGTGACAGGCTACAGATCTGCTCGCCGCTGCGAGCGGGCCCGAGGGGCAGGGCACTTTAGCAATCCGTCAAATCGCAAGAATTGGCTGACGCTTTCGATAACTAATCGTGAGCTTGTCGGCTCTCGGCGTGGAGCGGACAATGGAGAGGTAGTGGAGGTCTCCGAAGGGCCGATGCTGTTGAAAAGTCGAAAATAGTACCAGCGCACAATCTTGCTGAAATCAGCGCCGGGTGAACTCCGGCAACAAAACCGTTCGCGGCAAAGCTAGGAAGATCGCAGAGCGATCCAGGCTGTATTGACGCGGTCCACCGTGTCTAACGGCGTCGACCGCATCGGTAGGCCCTAAAAATAGGAATGCGCCCACATAGGGCATTTTCAACAGAATCGGCCATAAGCAGACGCGGTAAGCCTCCCCGCAACTACGCGCCCCCTAAACGAATAAGGCTGGCTCAAGGCCGAGTTCAAATGATCTCAAGCTTCGCTCTGGTCGACTGCCGGCGGGCCTAGATGGGTCACGCAGCGCAATTGATTATTGACACATACTCAAGTCGTCCCAAGTACGTTGTAGGCGGTGATAGGACGATGTAAGCCCTTGAGCGTTAGTTCGCCTACCGGCTGTGTGGTCGTTCTCTCGTCGATCGCCGCGCGCACCTTGCTATCGATCAAAATCTGGCCATCGCGCGCTTCCGCGCACAGCCGGGCCGCGAGATTGACCACTGTCCCGATCGCGCTGTACTCGGAGCGGCCCTCGAATCCGATAGGGCCGAGCGTTGCATATCCATGTGCGATGCCGATCCCAAAACCAAGTTCGTGGCTTTCCCCCCGCCATTTGCTGGACAATTCAGATAGACGGGTCCGCATCGCGACCGCCATTTGAACAGCTCGTGCGCACGGATCGGGACAAGGAATCGGATCTCCGAAAATTACCATGATTCCGTCCCCCATAAATCGCTCCAACGTGCCTTCAAACTCATGGACGAGAGAGCCCAGAGCTGTGTGATACTCGCTCATAACGGCCATCACCTCCTCGGGCTCGGCAATTTCTGAGAAGGCGGTAAATCCTCGCAAGTCACAGAAGACTATCGTCACCTGTCTGCGATGGGTCGCCAGGGACTCATTTGGCGAAGAAGAAAGGATGAGTTCTGCGATCTGCGGGGAAAGGAAACGCTTCAAACGACTAACACGTTCGATCTGTGCGATCTGTTCGGCGACACGCTGCTCAAGCGTTCTATTCCACGACGCGAGTTCGGCCGCCTGGGCTTCTGATCGATCGTGCAGTTCTTTAATACGGAGCATGGAGTGCACACGGGCAACCAGCGCTGCATGGTCGACAGGTTTGGTCAAATACTCGTCGGCGCCTGCGTTAAGTCCCGTGACAACATCCTTTGAATCGGCTCGCGCCGTAACCATGATGATTGGAACAAACCCCAGCGAAGCATCGCGCTTTAATCGCCGACAGACCTCAAAGCCATCGATTTTGGGCATCATCACGTCGAGCAGAATGACGTCCGGCGTAACCTCGCGCGCGACCGCAAGCGCTCTCTCGCCGTCTTCAGCCTCCCTTGTCTCATACCCCTCTGCGGCGAGGCGCGCGACAAGAATGCAACGATTATTCTCGTTGTCGTCTGCAATCAAGATTTGAGGTGGATCATGCATTTCCGTTCCCGGTCGACGCGCACTGGAACCTATGTCAGGTATCCATTGATCATTTCGAGTAGTTTTCGTGCGCTGTAGGGCTTCGCGACATAGGCATCGCAACCTGCCGCGCGCGCCTTTTCTTCATCCCCGCTAAGCGCGTAGGAGGTAACCACTATGATTGGAATATGCTGGAGGTCCGCTTGTGCTTTTATGCGCCGCGTCGCCTCGTAGCCGTCAAGATTGGGCAGTTGGATATCCATCAAAATAAGGTCTGGCTTTTCGCTTCGCGCCGCTATGAGCGCTTCTTCGCCGTCGTACGCTTCAATCATTTCGTAACCGGCGCTCGCAAGGAGATCGCGCAGAATTTGCCGATTATCCTCCTGATCTTCGACCACCAATACGCGCTTGCTCATGTCTGTGTCGCCTGTTGCTCAAGCCGGGCTTGCACCCAGAAGGAGAATTTTGCGCCGCGACCGGGACGGGATTCTACCCAGATCCGCCCACCATGCATCTCCACAATGAGCTTTGCGATGGCGAGGCCCAATCCCGCGCCTCCCTTTGCCTTGGTGATTGAATTGTCGACCTGCTGAAATTCTTGGAAGATTTTTGCTTGATCGGCTTCGTCAATGCCCGGGCCCGTGTCCTGGACGGAGAATGTGTAGGAGTCTCCTTTGGCCTCGACCTCGATCCGAACCTCTCCCGCCTCGGTAAATTTGATCGCATTACCAACAAGATTGAGCAGAACCTGAGCCAGCCTGCGTTCGTCTCCCCGCGCCGGCGGTAGGCCACCAGGAACAGAAATTTTCAATCCTAAATTCTTTTCGGCGGCGAGGGACTCAACGGAGGCGTAAACACCACTAAGCAGTTCTTCCACGGAATAGTCGGCCAAACAGAGGCGAAGCTGTCCGGCTTCAATCTTGGAGAGATCGAGGACATCGTTGATCAGCCCAAGCAAATGTCTGCCGTTCCGTTGGATCCGTTCAAGGGCTGACCGCATTTTTTCCGGAGGATCGCCGTATATGCCGTCGAGCAGGAGCTCCGAAAAGCCGAGCACCGCGTTCAGCGGCGTCCGAAGTTCATGGCTCATGTTTGCAAGAAACTGCGATTTGTGTCGGCTCGCCTCCGCAAGGTTTTCGTAGAGCTGCTGCAGCTCTTTGCAGGTTAAGTTGACGTGCGCCGCAAGCTCCCCAAGTTCGTCCCGATTGGGAACCTCGATGCGCTGGCTGAAGTCACCAGCCGCTATTCGATTCAAACCGTTGTGGATGATGCGGACTGGGTCAATCACCGATCGGGAGATCGCATGTCCTAAGACCAGCGTAAGTATGAAACTTGCGAGCGCGACGGCGCCGACAAGTAGCTGAGATCTAACATAGGTTTTCTGGCTCGCATCTATGCCAGCCACCATGTCAGCTTCAGCCCGGTTGACCAATTGATTGGTCAACCGTTCCAACTTGTCCGCGAGGGGGCTGAGCTCCAGGAGTTCGCTCTGTTTGGCCTCAGTCGTTTGCCTATTGCGGATGAGATCGACGATGTGTGAGACTACAGCAATGAAGCGACCATACTCTTCGCGCAACTGATTGAGCAGCGCCACTTCATCTTTTGCGACGAACGAGACACGGTCAAGGTCGTAGCCAAACTGGTTGATCTGCCGCAGCGCAACGGCCAATGTCGTTTCGTTCGGAAACGCGAGAGCCGTGGAGACGACGTAAAGCTGTCGAAGCGTTGCGTGTTGCATTTGTCGGTACGCTTCGATCTTGTGCTGCAGGGCGACGACCTGGTTCGCCCTCTGATCAGCTTCCCGCAAGGAAAGAAGGCCAATAAGCCCAACCGAGACCAAGAGTGCCTCGATGACGAGGAAGGCCATCAGCAACTTTGTGCGGAGTGAAGGTCGCGATGCGAAGCCGAAGAGAGCGCCCTTCACTGACGCTCTGCCCCCACTTGCTCGCGATGTTGCAGCCAGTTCGCGTTGACCAAGAAACGAAGTGGGGTCAGCTTCCAAGTTCACGTCGAACCTCGTTGAGGAACCGCCAATCGACGGCATCCGCGATAATTTTCGCAGGGTTCGATTTCAGCATCTTCGCTTCGCGCAGACGAAGTGCGTAAAAACGGATCGTATCTTCGGGATCGTAGTCTCGCCAGCGGTTGTAGGGTACGTCCGCTAATGTCTGAATGGCATAATCGTGGCGGGGCGTGAAACCCCTGTCTACCATGCGCTGGGCAACCAGAGCCGGTTCGCTCACGCACAAATCCGTCGCGCGCAACATGGCACGAACCACGCGCTTGGTCGCGACGGGATTCTTTCGGACGAATTCGCGGTTACCCGCCAACATGCAGCAAAAATACTGCGACCATGGGCGATCCAGGGCACTGTTGACGATAACATGGCCGATGTGCTGCGCGCGCAAGCGCTGTGGTTCGGGCGGAAATCCGAGGAAGGCGTCGATCTTGCCCGCAGCAAACAACTCGATCGGTTTGACTGACGCGCTCGTCACCCACTCGATATCCTTGGCAGGATCGAGTCCGACGAGCGTCGCCATCGCGCTGATGAAAACGTGCGGGCTACTTCCGACCCCCTGCTGGCCAACGGTTCGACCCTTCAGATCGGCGACGCTGCGTATGTCCTCCTTGGCGAATAACTCAAAGCAGCCGACATGAACCCCAGCCACAACGGTAATGCTTGCACCCCGATCGATCTCGAGAAGAAGTGGACCGGAGAAATGCAAGGTGAAATCGATGTCGCCCTTCGCTATTGCTTTGGTTTGTTCCACGCCGGCATCAGAGTCTACGTAAACGACGTTTGTGAATCCCTCGGCATTCAAGAGGTCGCTCAGCACGTACTGAGGAGCAATGCAGATGCTCGGATTCTTCGCAAGGCGGATTGTTGTTGTCTCTGGTGGCGGATTGGGCTGTTCGGCGCTGAGCCGAGCGCTAGCGCTCCAGAAAAGGGCAATGGACGCAGCGCAGGCCCCAGTCAACAGCAAGTCGCGACGGTTCGTATCCATAAGAACCTCCTCGAGATTGCCTCGGAATCAGCCTCCAAGTTCACGTCGAACTTCGCTCAGGAACCGCCAGTTGGTCCCGTCCGCGATGAGTTTCGCAGGGTTTGATTTCAGCATCCCTGCTTCGCGCAGACGGAGCGCGTAGAAGCGGATAGTGTCCTCGGGATCGTAGTCGCGCCAGCGGTTGTAGGGCACCTCCGCAAGTGTTTGAACGGCGTCGTTCAAGCGGGCTGTGGACCCTCTTTCTACTATGCGCTGGGCAGTAAGAGCTGGCTCGCTCACGCATAGATCCGTCGCCCGCAGCATGGCGCGAACCAGCCGTTTGGTGGCCACGGGGTTCTTCCGGACAAATTCCCGATTCCCAGCCAACATGCAGCAAAAATACTGCGACCAAGGGCGATCCTGCGCGCTGTTGACGATAACATGACCGATGTTCTGCGCGCGCAAACGTTGAGGCTCTGGGGGAAATCCAAGAAAGGCGTCTATCTTTCCCTCGGCGAACAATTCGATCGGCTTGACCTTCGCGCTCGTCACCCACTCGAAATCTTTGTTTGGATCGAGTCCAACAAGTGTAGCCATCGCGCTCAAGAACACATGCGGAGGCGACTCTAGCGATTGAATGCCGACGGTTCGACTCTTGAGGTCGGCGACGCTGCGTATGCCATCCCTGGCGAATAGCTCGAAGCAGCCGACATGAATCCCGGCCAGAATGGTAGTGCTCAAGCCTTTATCGATCTCCAGAAGAAGGGGACCAGAGAAATTTAGGTTGAAGTCAACATCGCTTTTCCAGATAGCTTTATCCTGCGACGCGCCACTACCAGTGTACGTGCCGGTTTCGACATAAACGACGTTGGTGAAGCCCTCGGCATTTAGCAGGTCGCTTACCACGTAGACAGGTGCGATGCAGATGCTTGGGCCCTTCGCGAGGCGGACTGTGGTGGTTTCTGGCGGGGGCTCGGTTTGTTGGGCCTTGAGCCGAGCGGCCGCACTCCCGAATAGAGCCGCGGAAGCGGCGCAGGCTCCTGACAATAGGAAATCGCGACGGTTCGCAAACATCGGAACCTCCTCGAAACCACCGTTGCGGCAACTGCGGGGGCGTCGGACCGATGTGATTTGCGTGGCACAAAACGGCCCCGCTTGGCACATAGATAGCATGGTAAGGACGTGCCGGATACGACTGGTCGTCTGACGTTTCCCGCAGTCCAATAATCTTTCAAGCGTCGATGTCTTGTAGGGTATGTCGACTCCTGTAGTTGGCTTCGGGTCACGACCAGGGGCGGTAATCCTCAATCATCGAAACTCAGAGGATATCCAATCCTCTACAGTCTTTACACAAGTAGTTTGAACTGAACAGCTTTTGGCTTAGTGTCTGACACTACGCATAGATTTCTACGGAGACTTGCTACAAGTTGCTTAACGACGCGCTGCGCGGCAGCACGCACCCCTTCGGTTGATCGTCCAGCACTACTCCGCAGCGTGTCCCGGAAATCGCATGTAGATAATTGGTCGAGCCTAGACGAAGCTGAGGCGATCGTTAGGGACGTCGGACACGCCATTTCACCGTTCAGCACTTATGGTGCAGAGCGATAGAAGGTGTCTCACTGGCGATTGCGTCAATTAGGAACGAGGGCTCGGATTCCACATTGCTTGTGAGGTGCAATCGGGAGTCTCAGCATGGCAGTGCAAATCGTTATGGATCACAGCGGCGACAGCAGGCACTTTTTCGACAACTCCAATGCAGAAGCATTGGTAGAGGCGGAGAAGCTTTTTCTGCAATTTACGAGCAAAGGATATACCGCGGCGGTGCGGAAGGAGCCCGGTGAGGTAACAAGGATCACCGCGTTCGATCCGACCGCGGACGAGACATTGTTTTTCCCGCGGCTCGTGGGCGGGTGAGCACCAGTGAAGAGAAGGTTCGGTCGCATCGGCCCATGGACACTTCGGAGCCTGGCTGTTGGTAAGCTTTATCAAGCGGCAAAGGAGGAGAAAACGGTTCAGGGTCGAGCGCTGCGACTGCTGCGTTCTTGGCTTTCGCCCCAGCAAAGGGTCGAATTCGATAGGAAGGGATACTTCGACGTTGTGGGAGGCGATACCGGCAAGCGGTACCGCATCCGGCGGGGAACGTCCGGCAACGTCAACGAGATCGACGAATACGGGCGGCGCGGCATGGGGTGGTGCTTTGTGCCGATCGGTGGCTTGGTTGAGGGCGATGTCATGCTAGCTCAAAAAATAGCTCTCGAGACCGACGAGGCACGGGCCTTGAGCGTCGCCAATCCCTTCCCCGGGCCAATCCGATGGCGCCGACCCGGTAGTCGTCAGTCGGAGGCGAGAATTGCGCGTGGCGCCGGTCATCTCAGCTAGAGGCAGACCGGTGGCCGACCGGCCGCCAGGCCAAGAGCGGAGCCAGCAATCGCGCACGGGTATGAAGAGAAGCGAGCGCAATGGTTCGCGGATGAATGTGACCGGCTAAGAGGAAACCACTCCGCCATCAGTGGGGATAACGTCGTCGCAATGGTGCGTGCGTGACCGGCCTCCTCGCTTCAGCCATAGCATGGCAGGCTGCTTGTCACTGCCTCGGCTCGAGCTGCTCGAGTCCATCCTCGATCACTCGGAGGTCCTCATGTAGAGCGTCTCGAGAGTCGGTCAGGTTAATACCTGATGTGGACTGTAGCTGTTCGAGCAATTGGCGCCGAAGGTCTCGCATATTCTCCAAGGCCATCCGGTTCTTCAGACGCACATAAGCCGAAACGATCGATTCTATGCTTGTTCCCAATCGGTAGCTCCAATACAAATTTCTAAAATAGGTTGCATCGTAAACTCATATGGGACAACCGGCAAGGCCGCACGCACCACGCTCAGTGAATGCCACCGCGCCAACGCCGCTCAGCTAATTTGTTAAAAATGCGATTCCGCCTGCAGGGGAAAATTTGCGTCTGTGCGCCTTGATGTGGCTCGCCGTTGGCGAGCCATGGAGGCGTGTAGCGATGGGACAAACAACCCGAATTTTGAAGCGGGCAACCGTCCTGCCGGATCTCCTGAAAATGCTTCAGGAACTCGAGGATTTGCGAGAGAAGGTCCGGCTAGCAGAAGCCGCTCGTGTGTTGCACTAACGTTCGCCGGTTTGAGGAGATGCTCCCGTGCGCCTTTAGCGGCAGGGGTCGAGATAGGCAATGCCGTTATACGAGGAGTTCGGGAACGACTGCCCATCCAGTCACTTGCCTGAGGCATGATGGACGAGCCAGTCGTTCTATTCCCCGGAATGCTCAAGCCCTTGCGGCTCGCGCGCGTTTACGGCTTTCTCGTCGAGCGCAGTGACGGTCTTTATCATCCCGGCGGCAATCAGCCCGTGTGCTCCATGCCCTTGGCACAGAGAATGGTCGAGGGTGGCTGGCTCGTGAAGCGCGGGTTCCGTTATGAGCCCACGGAGCAAGGTCTGCACGCGGCAGTATGATGCTGGCCGGCCTCACCGGCACGGCGACCGTTCTGAGCGGCGGGCAGAGCATTCGAATTTGCAATGCAGCATAGTCCAACCCTCTTGCCGCACCCGAAAATCCGCGAATAACGTTGGCTCCCTCTGTTTGTAAATAGTTGGGTGGCTCGGATGAGGGATTTTCAAGCCAAGTTAGAGCGTTATGAGAGCCTTGCTGCTGAATGCGAATTGATTGCCAAGAAGGCAAATGAGAGCAATCGGGGTTTTTATTTGCGAGCGAGCGAGCACTATCGCCAATTGGCGGGTGAGGTCCGTGCTCTGATTGCGACGTTCGATCTCGCAGCCTAGGTGCCCGTCACTGCTACATGAACCTCTCCGTCGGCACCTCCGAGGCCGCCGTTCGAAAGGTGGTGGAGATCGCCGCCGGCATCGAGCGTGCAGGGCGGCCGCATCTTCATCGGGCTGGTCAACAAGACCTTATCGAGATGAGAAGATGGGCGGCACGGGCGAGGAGTTTCGCTCCGGCATCGCATTTGCGAAAGAGTGCGGGTGAGGTCGAGCTGCACGAGAGCGGGACGTTCACCCAGATGACCAAGGCTGGCTCCCGGCCCAAACCTATTCGCCGCGTAGGGAAAAGGCTAGGTCCGCTTAGCCGCTAGAAGCGGACGCCGACGAAACGCGCACGGCCGCAAAGGGCAGAAGCAGAATTCTACACTCACTCGATCGTGCTGTCGGCGCGAGAGAGCAGTATCGGCGGAATTTCGACACCAAGCATTTTAGCTGTCTTGAGATTGATGACCAGTTCGAACTTTGTCGGCTGCTCAACAGGTACGTCGGCAATCTTTGCGCCTCGCAATAGTCTTGCGACCTGGCGAGCGCATTGCTCGAAGACCGCTCTGAGGCGAGGACCGTATCCCATCAGTCCGCTTTCTTCCGCCTGTTCGGGCCACTGCAGAATGGCGGGCAGACGACGGAGCGCTAACCTATCGCGGATCAGGTACTGGAATTTCGATGCCAAGATCGGCGAGGCCAGCAGGTTAACGGCCTCGACCTCTTCGACCTTCATGGCGTCAATCACGCGGATGAGATCTTCCTCGGTTCGTGCGGCAAACGGAACGATCTCGACGCCGAGCCTCTTGGCGGCGCTTTTAAGAGCATCCATGTTTGGTATCGGCATGCGGTCGGCGAGAGCAGCTATTCGCCGGGTACCTGGCAGCGCTTCATGTAGCAACTCCAAGCGCTTGGCGTCGAGTTGGAATGCAAAGATGGCGACACCAGTAGTGTTGCCTTCGGGACGCGGCATCGAGGCGACAAGCTGGCTGCCAACCAAGTCGTCCGCGATCACCACGATTGGAATACGCTGCGTGGCTTTCTGTGCTGCACGCCCTGCTTCGGCTCCGACCACCACCAACACATCTGGACTGGCCTTGGCCAGTTCAACGGCCATACTGACATAAGATGCGGCAGCCGCGCTTTCGCCACGGCTGTCGATCTCGAGGTTGCTGCCTTTGACAAAGCCGGCTCTTTCCAGCTCATCGAAGAAGCTGGGTGGTATAGGCCCCAGTTGCGCAACGCGGTGACGGCCCGCTCGCTGCTGCGCGTGGGCCCCGAGCGGCGATGCCGCAGCACAGGCAATCAGCGTGATGAACTCGCGCCGTTTCATGGGACCCCAGGATCCTTCGACCGGGTTTCATTCTAACACATCGGAACCGAAGACGGTTGTCCCCCTTCGGGTCTTGGCTGTGTGAAAACGCCAACGTGCGCAATCGTGATAGAAAAAGTTATTCGTCCAAGGCCGCTTTAGTCGCTCAATTCGGAAGCGGATTAAACTTAGGGGTGGGACTGGAAAATACCATTCTTCGCGGCGTTTCGATTTTTTAGTTTTCACACAGCCAGGGCCAAATGCTGCCCTCGGCGGCTCCGCGATGGCATTCCGCTTAGCCCTCGGAATCGGACCGTGCGAGGCCAAGAGGTGAAGTCAGCCACGGGCCATGTGCAGACTCCTGCAGTGCCGCAAACACCGTCATCTTATTCGATCACCTTGTCAGCGCGCGCCAATATAACCGCCGGAACCGTGACACCCATCGCCTTAGCGGTCTTGAGGTTGATCACTAGCTCGAATTTCGTCGGCTGTTCGACCGGCAGATCAGCGGGCATCGTGCCGCGCAAAAGGCTCGCCGCAAATCGGGCAGTAAGGTCTACCAAATGATCCTCGGATGGCCCGTAGCCGATAAAGCCACCTTTCTCAGCCCAGTAGGCCCATTGATACATGGCTGGAAGGCGCAGTGCTGCAACTCGTTCTATAATCAGCGGAACATTGCCGTCGATCATCGAGGACGAAAAAACATTCAGCACCGTGGCGCCCGATGCCTGTGCCTTTTCGATAGTCGCGACAATCTCCTCGGCTCTGGTGATGCGATAGATTGAAAGCTCGACGTTTTTTGCGCGCGCCGCCTCTTGCAGGGCGCGAGCATTCGTCTCAGTTGGATGGCTGGGATCGGCGAGAGCCGCCATGCGGCGAATCCCGGGCACGGCTTCAATCAGGATGTCCTGTCGCTTGCCGTCAAGCTCACGGGAGAAGATGCTGATCCCCGTGGTATTGCCATTGGGTCGGGCGAACGATTCTACCAATCTTTCCCCGACCATATCGCCTGCGATCCCGACGATGGGAACGCTCTTGGTTGCCTGCTGAACGGCGTGAATTGCCGCGTCGCTAGCAGCATAGATGACATCGGGTTGAGCTGTGACCAGCTCCGCCGCATATTGCGAAATCAAATCCATATGCGCAGCAAAGGCGCGGTAATCAATCGTGAGGTTTTGGCCTTCGATGAAACCAGCCCGCCGTAGGTTGTCGAAAAGACGTACGCTAAAGGGTATGTCGCGAGGATGCGGAGACAAGCAACCGAGGCGATAGGTCCGTCCCGCTTTCTGGGCCACCGCTGCGAGCGGCAACGCCACCATCGCACCGCCGACAAGCCTAATTAACTTGCGCCGTCGCATTTGGTCGCCCTCAAGGCCAAGCGACAGCCTAACATATGCTTCAAATCCCAGCGGTATCATGCATCACAGCAATATGCGCGCTGATGTCGCAGATGGGTCAAAACGCGAGAACTCAGGTTGAGCAAATCTAGTCCGTTCTGCCGGGATGAGCGGACATCCGCCTCACGAGGTGCAGCTTCGCAGACGGGCCATGTGTGGACGGCTCCGGGTTGGCAAGGAGAATCCTCACGTCGCAGATTGGTCGGAGCAG
>NZ_LBJW01000010.1:0-23069 GCF_028128865.1 Bradyrhizobium sp. CCBAU 11357
AGTCCTCCTGCGCCGCCGTTTCCCAGCTCGGGATCGTGACCTCGCGGCCGTCCACGCCCCGGACCCGCGGGCGCTCGACCTCGATCTTGCCGCCGTGGAAACCGATCCGTCCCCGCGTTCGGCCCCAACGGTGCGCCCGCCGCTCCGCATCGCGACCGTGGCGCGGCCCGCAGGCCGCCGTCACATCCGCCTCCATCATCGTGCCGAGCGCCTCGATCCCCGCCGCAAGGCAGAACCGATCGAAGCTCGCCCGCACTTCCGCAAACGCTTCGTCCACAGCCCCAGTCGCCGGCGAACCAGCCGGTGTGATATCTCTCGTCATGGCGTTGCTCTCCTTTGTGGAATCAGCACCCCGAGCCTACCGGCTCAAGGTGGGCAACGCCGACCTCTTCAGAAATTCAACAGAACCCGGGACATCCCCCTACTGAGGCCAGACGCATAGTAGCGCATGTCGTCTATCAATGTTCGGAGCTGTCGCGAACTTTTGCATCCCCCCATTTAGTTTTGACTTCGGGACGGACGAAAAACGACCATCATCCCGATCCAAAGTGCGGTCCTTCCTCGCAAAGTGGCGCTTTGGACGCCATGGAGTACCTGTTGTCGGCAGCCGTCACCCGCGGCCCGCCCCATGCCGTGTTGAGCGCAGCTTGCCGGGCCAGGGCTTCGCAGAGCAGCACTTCGCGTACGCCCTTGAAGAACCCATCGCGGATCGCGCGAGACGCCCGCTGCAATATGCCGCTGGCCTAAGCTGGCGTTGGGTAATCGCGGTGCCCGGCCTTCGGAGCCATTTGAATCGTTCGTTGGGCACGCCCGCCGACCACGGAAGAGCCGCTACAACCCCGTCACCGGCCCCATGCAGGTCTGCGTGCCGTGATAAACGCATGCTCTTGCATCAGCGCTCTCCTTGATGAAAAAGGCCATCGGAGCGCTTGGAAATCTTGCGCGGCACTTGACATGAGAAGGAGTCGATTGACGGTGGTATCTTGAATGCCGACGGCCGGCGCCTGACAAGAAATTTATGCCGACTTCGCCTTCATCATCTGAGCCTGAAGAATGACCTTGTGCGCTCGCTTGTGCATTCGATTAGATCGAGCTGCGATGTTTGCCTCACATTCGATTTACGCCTATTGGCGCCAATCTTCGACGGGTAGTTGGACAGGCTGCCATTAAGCGCGGGATAAGCGGATGATCGCACCCCGCCGCGAGCGATGGAGCGTCTCAACGAGCTCCTCTAAGCGTGGAGTGACAGCCGAAGCGCTGCCCCTCTCACGCCCCCGGCAGTTTGGTTGCTGGACACCACTCTCCATCATGTCCGCTCTCTCCGTCATTCATCCGAGGATCGCCGTCGTTCCCTCACCGTCAGCGTTGTTTTGTCTTCCATCGATATGGTTTCGCAGGCAGCCAATCTGTGGCACTCCCGAAGAACGCTGTCAGCGACCATTTCGCGGCTTCCCCATCTGTCAGTTGATGGGAGTAAGGTTCGCGGCCTGAGGGGTTAGCCCCGACCCCGAAGGATCTATATTCGGCATAATAGCTCGTGCTCAGGTTGTTGGTCTTGCCCCTATCCCATTCGCGCCAGCCTTCGGGAATAACCTGCACATCTATCTTCGTCGACAGAAAGACCACTGTGGCGTACGGCCGCCAGGGTCGGCCAAGCGCGATATCGCGTGCGGCAGGGTCGGCACTTAGAGTGCAATGATCAAAAACATAGCCGCTGTCCTCGTCCGGTGCTGCCTTGCTCTGAGCGGTAAAGACAACCGCTTGATTGGCGATGCCGTGCAATTCACATTTCCGGAACCAGGCCTTGGCGTTGCCAAATACGAAATCGACATGCCCTTCGATGTAGCAGTTCGAGAAGTATTGACGTGACATTCTGCCGTTTGGACCCTTGCCGGCAAGCAGCGTGTCCTGGGCGCCGAGCAGGCGGACGCGCGTAACGGCGTCCCTGTCTCCGGTAAGGGATAGTGCAACCGCCTGCGAGGGTGGATTGGCCGGGTTGAGAGCGTAGTCGTTCTGGATGGTCAAATTCTCGAGCCGGAAGTCATCGCCATTGGCATCCAGCGTCGCCGACCGGGCGGTTCCTCCTACATTGATCGCGCCATCGCCATACACAATGACGGTATTCTCTGGCTTGCTACCAGTACCTGAGAGATGAACACCGGATTTGGAGATCTTGACCTTCTCACGATAGATACCCGGTGCGATCCGAACATCTCCGCCTTCCGGCGGCAATGCGTCGATGGCTTGCTGCACCGAATGATAGTCGGCATTTCCGGCATGCGACACCAACAGTGGCTGAGCGTATGCTGACGAGATGCAGAAACATCCCGTCAGAAGCGCAGCAGGGTGAACGAAAATACCCATGATCCTACACTTCGTTGAGTCAGCGGCACCTCGACGCAGTCGACAGAGCCAATCTCTGCGGGATAGCCGCCGCGCATGTGCAACACATTTTTTCGTGCCAAATCAGAACCTCCACCTCACCTTCGCATTCCCGGCCCTGCAAACCGTCAGACAATTGCAAACAAGTCCGGACATGAGGCCGACCTTCGTCAACACCAGTAATCTTCCCAGATGCTGAACTCACCACCCGAGTTAGGCGCTGGATGTAGTGCTTACCGATTGCTGTTGCGGAACGCCTCTGAACATACCTCCGAGCCGTGCAGCAGCGGGTTTGCAGCTCGTCCGGGCAGCGACGGTGATACGTCAGAGTGATTTGCGGTGACGTTCGCATGTTCAACTTGCCAAGTGGCGGAATCAGCAAATCGGACATCTTCGAGTGTCACGTCAAGTGCATGCTCCTCGTCTACGCCGCGCATCAGCAACACACCGGTGTCGCCATGCACATGACGGAGAACGATTCGCCGATAGACCGGAATTCTCGTGCCTTGTGCGCGCGGATCATATTTTGTATCGAAAGCTAGCGGCCACCGGTTGCCCCTCAGGCACACGTACTCATAAGTCACGCTCTCGACCAGACCGCCTCGGCTAACATCGCTCTTGATGCGCAGGCCGGACGTCGTACCATCCAGCGTCAGATTACGCACCAATATGTCTCCGGCCCCGGAATTCACCTCACTGCCGATCGACATGCCATGCCCCCAGCCGAAATAATTATCAACGATCGAGATATGGCTGCTTGAGCCATTGTCGCCGGCCTTGATTGCGACGTTGTCGTCACCCGTACGGATCAAGCTGTGGGTAACGGTCACATCCTGACTCGCGCCAATATCGATGCCATCGGTGTTGCGCGCATCCGCAGGTGAATCGATTATGAGGCCCCAGAACGTGGCACCTTCGACCCGGTTCATCGCGACATGAAAGTTGGGAGCGTTGCGCAAGGTCACACCAGAGAACGTGATGTCCTGCGCATGATCGATCTGGATCAAGCGCGGGGCGTTCTGGTTGCCGCCCTGGGCTTGAGCGTGGCGCGCTAGCTGCCACCAGGTTTCCGCGCCGCCGCGAATTACTGCGCCGCCCTGACCATCGATGATGCCTTCTCCGTAGATGCCACCGCCGCTCGTTTTGGAAAAGCTGATGAATGGCCGGCAACCGCCGCCCTTTTCCGCAATATGACCACATCGTCCGAGGCCCTTATCGTAAGCAGCAGGCTCGGGGATGGCGATCAGCGTCGCCCCGCGTCCGACCCATAACGTCACGCCCGATTTCATCTCGAGTGGGCCCGACCGGAACTCGCCACGCCCTAAATACACGGCGGCTCCGGAAGGACATTGGTCGATGGCATTTTGCAACGTGGTCGTATCTTGCTTGGCAGACGGCACGAGGCGCTCGCACACCGTATGAGGTGCAACAGGCTCGTTGATAGTCCGGCGGTCTTGCGCTTTCGCGGCGGGGAAGACAACGATGCAGGTGAGTATAAACAATAGGGCCAAGTTGCGAAAACGCTCTGTCATCGACCTCCTCGTGCTTTGTCAGGCATCCACGCCCCATCGGTATGGAGCCGCTGGCTGGATCCAGCCGCCGCGCGCGTCACTGGCGCGCGCAAGATGACATTTATAAGACGCAGCAGAGGCCCGGACCGTGCACCTGCGCAGCAGCACTTTGCAGATGCGCAAAAAACCACGGAGCGTCATGCGACGGCTCAAAATCCGACAGCTTCGTCAATGGTCGGCCTTCTCACGCCAATCAAGCGCGTCGCCGGATTCGGCTTTTTTGCATCTAGAGTCGTCGGCGCCCAGTGCTTGCTCTTGATAACGATTTCGATAAGCGGCGCATCAGCCTCACTGCGAGCAATTGGTGTACGCCCAGTACCCGCCGAAGCCGCGGCACTCACGCGCGCCTGACCCCGACTGCTGCTGCTGAACCTCCGCGCTGTTCTTGAAGCGTCCGGAAAGCCATACCTGCGTGCTTGTTCTCCTTGAACACCGCGTTGGCGAGCTGGTTTAGTGTACTGTCATCACTGGCCTGGAGCGACTGCCGCCCTCGCCGGGAAACTCCGCCACCTTAAAGCATCTGACGATCTCAGCCGTAGATGGTGAGAGTTTCCGACGAGTAATCGGACCGCTCACCACTCGTGAATGTAGTCATGATCCGCGCGAGACATTCGACGGCGGATTGCGACCGCGGCATCGTGGCAAGGCGTGCCATGCGCGCTGTATTCAGTTGCGGCTCAAAGGCATCTTCTTCCGCCAGTTTCGGCTGCTGATCGTTTAGTCCGGCGTGCTGTACCGATGGCGGAGGGGCAGCACTGAATAGTCGAAATTGTGCGAGTGCACGCCCGCCTCCCGTCCAGGATCAATGGGTTTATCCGTATTCGGAGAAGCTTTCGAAAAGCTGACGAGGTTACGGCCGGGACGATGAAAACGACCGAAGTGGCCCTGAGTAAGGGGGACAGCTCTTGACGTTCAATCCAGACATCTGCGTCAGCAGCCCTCCAGACAGGAGGCTTTGGTCAACACCGCGGGGAGACGTCCCGCATGTGGTGTTACTCCGCGCAGCATCCGCCGGCCCAACGCACCGCGACCACCAAAACGCCCGGCATAACGGCAGGCCTCCAGTTCGCCCGCCCGGGTCCGTAAAAATGATGCCTCGCAAGCCGGTCGGTACTCTCGCCGTTAACGTGGGTTACGGCAGCTTTCAACGGTCTCATGATCGCCTGGAAAACGCCACGGCAACTTCCTGGTCAACAGGATCATCGATGCTTCGCGGTTCGCGCGGTAGCGCGTCACGTATTGAATTGTTTGGCGCAGGTGGCGTTCATCGATCCGCAATGAGATTGCTCGACGCTCAAGCCTCCGCTCCAAATCCGCCAATCCTGCCTTACATTCGGCGACGACCGATTGGGCACAAAGCAGCTTAACCTTGAGCTCGTCCTTCTGCCTGACTATTTTCTCAGGATCCCAATCGTCCTGCAACAGCTCATTGACCATGTGTGACCACCGATGCAAGGCCGGCGCTTAGCTCCAAGAACCCAGGCTTGGCATCTCGCCGATACGGGCGCTTGAGCCGCGGGTTAAAGGTGGCGCAAACGATCGTCCAGAAGCGTAACGTCTTAACCCCGGTGTGCACCATCTTGTTGAGGGCCGCCATTGGTCGCGAGCCCGTTGCAGGACCGTCGGATTCTGGCTGGTAAAGCAAACGGCAATCCGAAGTTAGCAGAGTTCGCGATGCTGGCACGCGTTTTGAAACGTGCATCAAGAGACCTCTGCCATTGATGAAGTGCGCACGTTTCATTTGAATACCTGGATCGGGTGCTGAAGGAATATCATGACCAAATTGGTGCCGTCACACATTCAAGCAATCGACATGCCGATGCCCTCGAGCATTTTCATAGATAGAATCATGTGGGTTTTCTCGCGCCATCTGGCTGTCCGCGACCCTATTTGTCGCGACTGAAACAACCGATGTCTTGAGCAAGACAGCGAAAGCCGAAACCACGAGTCTGTAGCAGCGCTCGCTACGGCAACCGTCGGCCAGAGTGCTCCCACCATTCTTGCGAGGACGTTGTGGCGTGAGCCGCCGTGGCGGGCGTTAACGCCAGACTGACGGTGCTGTGCGGCTGATCGGCAGTCGATCCGCAATGCAGAAGGGCGTTGGAGGCTCCTCGCAATCTCATGCCACGGCTGTTCACGATACTGATCTCACGCTTAAATTCCGAAACCGCGTTTGGCCCAGCCTGGTCGAAGATCAGTTCGTGGCCCGCTTGCATCCTACGTCGCGATGTTACGCACCTGCGCCGCTCGGAACGAACTGTCTCACCTTCAATCGGGCCAATCCGAATCGCACAGAAAATCAACGAGAAGGAGCGGCATGGTAACAACGCTTTCTCCATCGGCTCATTCACCAAGATACTCAGCCACGCCAGGCTCCAAGCGCCCACAGGCAAGCGACCGTGATTGCGGTGAAAACGAGTACAGCGCCAATTGCTAGCACAATTTCCATCGCCGGGTTCCCTCTATTGCGCGGACCGCCCACCAGACGTTGTATATGAAGGAATTCCTCCGCCAATCGACTATCTGGACACCATTGTCTGTCACTCTCACGGAGAAGGAGGTTGAGGTGCAATAATCAAGACCGCTATAGACCCCTGCGCACTTGGGCCTCAGTAGCCAATGCGACTCCGCTCCGAAGTGATATATACTCGGTAGCGACCGGCGATATGGCATTCACTTTCGAAGTCGTAACCGTTTGTTATGCTCCCGGTTACGCGGACTCTGATTCTGTTGTACCTGCGGCCTTCCTGTTCGTATACGCTGAGGACTTCGGACCGAGCGCATGAGCGGACGCGTTAGCCGCTGAAGCCGCTCGAATACGTTGCTCCATGTTGCCTCGCGAGCAGTAACGGGGCGGACCCGAAATGGTCTTGAACATGTCAGGCCCGCCCCAGCATCACAGCCCCTGCAAGACCGGTGACGCTCACTCCACCCAAGCAAGCACCGTGCCTTTCTTCCAAAAGGCTGCTGTACCTCGCTTGGGCTGTGTATACTTGTGAAGTGTATCCTACTTTGTTCTGTCTCCATGTCCATCAGGACGCAAATTTTTGCAACCCGACATTCGCGCATCAACGTTGAACTCAAGCGCAGGTAAGCTCGCAATCGCACAGGAAGGCGATCGCATCGCTCCGGAAGTAGCGCTGACGCTTGCAGTCTACAACCCTGCCGATCCCAAGCAGCGATGGGAATTGCTATTCTGAGTATCGCCGACACTAAGCTGTGCATCGACAACAAAAGTCGCGTCACGAAAGATGGCAATCCTACTTGGCTCTACCAGTTCAAAGGGTCAGTTGCTCAGCAGTGGAATTTTGTACCCCGAATGGACCTTAGGGTTGCCTGGAGTGGCTTCACAAAACTTTCGTAAGCTGGCGCCAGTGGTCTGAACAATTGCGTTTAGGATTATGGTGGCCCGGTGATCGGCGAGATCGAGTGCGGCAACTGGCGCGTCGCCTTTTTTGCAGCCAGCGGCAAAGCCCGTCAGCTTCTCGCAAGGTCTCCGGTGCAGCGGTGCTGTCCTTGACAGAAGGAGCAGAGCGTGGACAATCCTCCGCGGCGAGCCCGACGGCTTTGATGGAGGGTTAGGACGAGTTCGTGCCTCAGGCGGCGCATGCCAGGCAATAAATTCCGGACCATCTTCAGCAGGCAGTTCAGACGCGCCAGACTCTGCGCCAGAGCACGGTGCGGCGCTATGCTGACGCGCCTTTCTAGCTCGGCTCTCGTGATGAAACAATCACCGCACTCGAACCACAATCACTACCAGCCCGCACCGAGAACTTTTTGTCGCGGGACTGACGGCTCTGCGCCAACAGCGCTTCACCGGTGTCGCAATCCCAAATGCCTGGACGGCGCACGCCTCGGCTATGTTGCTTCAGCTGAGAAGGGGAGCTGGTCACGTCAACAAGACCTCACCATTACCTGACAACTATCCTCATCAACCCGAGACAGAGACCCCGCTCTCGTCCAAGACGTCATCCGGCGTTCGGATCAGCCAACCCGGAGATCTTCAGCTGAGATCTTGCCCGTACGCCCGGCCTTGGGCTGATAACTTACGCGGGCCCCCTCTTCGAGAGTGGTGTAACCGGCCTTTTCCACGGCACTGACGTGCACGAAGACATCGGGGCCTCCATCCTCGGGCCTAATGAATCCATAACCCTTGGTCGGATTGAACCACTTCACAATACCCATTGCCACGTCGGCACCTCCTTAGTGAACCGTTGTGATCTAGCGAAGAGTCTTCCGGCCATCAAGAGCAGCGGCAAAAAACATCGCGGCATGGATGCGAAGGTCTCGTCTCATTTCTCTGTCGGATCGCCTAGCTGTCGCCTAATATGCGAGCGATAGAAAGCCCCTGACGCGACCGCACTTCCCTTCCATTCCTGTGCATCCGGATGACGATTTGACCTTCGCTTCAGTTGCTGCGGCGAACGGTTCACAAGAGAGTTGCACGCATCGAACACGCCCCAATAATCCAAAACCACGACGTCTGCTGCATTGATGGTCCGCGAAGTGTCGGTCACTAAGCCAGCAACGTTTCGTCAGAATCACCCGAAGTTAGTTTACCTAGTTCGTGCGTCTACCAGCAGCGTGTTTTGGAAATGCGTCTGCCGACCATCATTGCGGACTTAAGGTCCGGCCCGCGCCGTCCGAGCCGCGTTTCGGTGATCACAATTTCAGCACGTCAGCCGCTATGATCACCAGATTTCAGCTTCCGACACATATCGAACCGCCACGCCGGCAAGGGGAGGACGGACATTGGGATTCGACCGACGGTCCAGCTTTCAAGAGTGTGATGCGCGTGCGCCGTTAGCTTGATTACCTTGTCCGCGTTGCGCCTCACCGTAGCGATCAGCGATGACATGGAAGCACGCACTGTTCATAGTATCAGCACCTCTATCATCGCTGTACACTTGCAACGTGACATCTGCTTGTATTTCGCCACAGCGCCACCGAAACCGCGGCTCAAAGAAGACCCAAACGCCGCGCCTTGACGACGCACTGCGTTCGGCTGGTCGATTCCAACTTTCGCATCGCATTCTTGACATGAAAATTGACAGTGTTCAGGCTCACTTTCAGGATCACTCCGATAGCCCAGGATGACTTCCCTTCCTCGACCCATCGCAAACACTGTCTTTCCCGTTCCGACAGCACAACCTCTCGCCTATCCGCCATGAATTTCTCCTGTAGTCCAGAGAACAGGAAAGCATCAGCAAATGCCATACCACTCAGTGGCGCCAGCAAACTGTCGGCGAGACAGGACAAGTTCTTCGGCGATTGCCGCTCCATTCGCACGAGGCTGCCATCCTGCTGTAGCCCTATCGGCGGGCTTTCGACATTGTCGTCAATCCGACGGCAGCATTACGACAACCGTGGCTGTCGATATTTGCGTCTAAATCTATGTGAGCCGGATATCACCCTTTCCCTAAGCACTCCTCCCCCGAAGGAGTGTGGGAATTCTCTCTCAAGGCGTAGCACGGGCTCGCGAACCCAGGTCATTCATTTTGCGTCCAAAGCCCTTCTTTCCAGCCTTAGGCGCGAGGCCAATCAACCCATAGCGAAAGCTATGCGTTCGGCGCGCCTCCTATGGCCATCATGCAAGCCTTTGCGGTCCCAATAAACTACCAATGCTGTTCATTGAGCGGCATCACGCCGAAAAATATGAGTAACGACGTTGGTGGCAATCTAGGTCGGCTTACAGGATCTAGGCATGCAGCATCAGGCACGAGCCGTTCGGTCCACCGCAGGTCAACAACGCGCGCGGCCCTCGCCTGTGGAAATGCTTCGTGCCCAGGTCTGCTCGAATGATAACCTCTCGTTTTGATGGAAGCCCATGATGGCCTTTCCGCCACAATCGCCCAGCGCTCAGGATTCAATGGGGCTCTGGGCGTCTGGTCTGTCGATTGCCAGCTCGCTGGGCTATCGTGATGCCAATGAAGTTTCATGGAGCCAGCTCGTCCAGAGCGTCGAACGCATGGTGGACTCGAGAGAGCTAGCTGTGCTCGTTGACGGGGATGGCGGCTTCGGCAATTTCAACAATGCTCGCCTGCTCGCACGCAAACTTCGTCAGGCTCGCGTGGCGGGCGTCTCGCTTGAGGACAGCTGCTTTCCGAAGCTGAACTCGCTTATTGGTGAGCGGCATCCGCTCGCCGATATTGATGATTTCTGCGATCGTCTGCGGGCTCTAAACATGCAGTCGCCGAAAATCTTGTTCTCGTGGCCAGGATCGAGGCGCTGATCGCCGGTCACGGATTGAACGAAGCTATGCTCCATTCGATTGTCGCCTTGTGGTGCCTGCCGTCCCGCAGTAGGGCATCCAGACGTCGCACCAGGTCGCCGGCCCGGCCGACGAGTCCCTGCCCGACCCGCTCGGCGTACTCAATGGTGTTGCGGACCCGGGCGTCGATCTGCCTGCGGAAGGCCTCGATCCTTTCGAACATCTCCCCGATCTGATCGAAGATGCTTTCGATGGCCAGCAGGTCGTCGGCAGCGGCCATCCGACCGTCCTCGATTGTCGGCTGCCATGCTGGAAGCTGTGTACTCCTCGGCGAGGACCTGTATGGTTTCCGGGGTGTAGGAGATCCTCCGCGCGAGATCGGCGATGGCGTCGCGGAAGCGGTACGGATGATTAACGGTGAGAATGGACTCGAAGTCCTTCAGCAGGAGTTGTTCGACGAACTCCTCGAAAAAGGCTTCCAGCCGGGTAGCGACTGTTTTCGACTCCATGACGGTCCGTCGGACGCGCTTCAGGTCGGCCAGAATGGCCCGCAGGCTCTTAGACTAGTGAACTGGTCGGCCTGATTGCGCGCCTCGCGGACGACGAGCGCGGCTTCGCGCTGCTTGCGGTCGGTGATCTCGGGCCTCAGTTTTTCGACGGCCTCCGTTGAGGCGGATTTGCACGATCAAGCCGCCGAATCGCTGCGAGAGATGCTTATTGAGGCTCGCGAGCCGCTCCGGAAAACGGGACCTTTCTCAAAACAGAAGCGAGCCAACCGCGAATACTATTACTACAAGATCTACACGCCCTCGGCGGCGAGGGATCGAAGAAGACGACCCTCAAATATGTCGGTCCGACCGACGATCCCGAGATTGCCAAACGCGCGGAAGCTTTCCAACGCACCGAGATTGCGACGCGAGCTGGCAGCAAAGTTGAGGCGGGCCGGCTACCCTGCCTTCCCCACATGGAAGGTCTCGTCGTCGCGCGTGGGACTTTTCCCGCTTCGCGCCACGCTCGTCGGTTCGATGGCCTATCAGACATACAGCGGCGTTGTGGTGAGCGCGCCGTGCGTCGGCGGCCTGGTGAGCTCGCCGCCAGAGCGACCATGCGAGAACACGGTGGATTGAGATGCGCCGTTGAGCGAGCTTGATAGCGATGCGACGGGTTTCCTGGATCGACCAGCGACGCCGCGCACGATCGAAGATGCCCGGATCGAGGCAGTAATCGTCCGCACCCTTGAGACGAAACTGCCCAAGGCCACTCACTGGAGCTCGCGCAGCATGGCGAGGGCCAGTGGACTGTCGGTCTCGACGGTACAGCGGATATGGCGCACCTTCGGCCTGCAGCCACATCGGTTGGAGACCTACAAGCTTTCAAACGATCCTGACTTGGTCGCCAAGGTTCGCGACGTCGTCGGCCTCTACGTGGTCCCGCCCGAGCGAGCCATCGTGCTGTGTGTCGACGAAAAGCCACAGATCTTGGCGCCGGATCGGAGCCAACCCTCGTTCCGCATGCGGCCTGGTCAGGTGGAACGCCGCAGTCACGACTACAAGCGCCATGGCACGACATCGCTATTTGCCGCTCTCGACATCGCAACCGGCCCGGTCATCGGCAAGTGTACGGGCACCACGGGCCACGGAAATTCCGCAAGTTTCTGATGAGATCGAAGTCCCGTGCCGGATGATCTGGACGTCCATCTCGTCAAGGACAATTAGGCAACCCATAAGACGCCGCTGATCCGTAACTGGCTAGCCAAGAGACCGCGCTGGCTCGTCCATCTGACGCCAACCAGCTTATCCTGGCTCAATCAGGTCGAACGTTTCGTTGCCCTCATCACCGAGCGCAAAATCAGGCGCGGCATCTACCGCAGCGTGGCGGAGCTACGTACTGAGATCACGTCCTTCATCGAACAGCACAACGCCGACCCCAGCCCATTCCGATGGACCAAATCAGCTGACGACATTCTCAGCTCCATCCAACGCTTCTGCGCTCACAATCAGCCAAGGCCTAAAACGCCATGAACTTCTGGTTTAGGACACTAGATTATGCGCGATGTCCCGCGTACGGATTTTCGCCCGAAACGTCCGCGCGCCCATTGGTGCGCCGATCGCGTGCAATTTCCAGAGGAAAATGCCCCCCAATGCAAGGCTGTCGAGTGACGGTGTGCTGCCCCAGCGCGCTCGCGGAAATTTCGCGCTTCAGGCTGCGGTCATGTACTGCAGGTGATGATCCCGCAGCTGAGGCGGTTATCCCGGCATCGCTGTCTTCAGCAGCACAGCAGCTGCGATGGAAGTCGACCCGAGGCGACATGGGCTTGTGCATCGGGAAAAACGCTCTTGGTCAGCTACTCGTCAGCGAAGCGGTCTAGCCAGGAAGGCTGCGCATTCTCGACTCTTCTATCGGAGATAAAATATGACGGGCATCGGCCGAGCTGGCAAATCGCACGTTGGAGCTGCAGGGGCCGACACTGGGGTATCGAGCAGTTCGAGCCTGGAGTTCGGCCTCGTCCCTGGGGAACGCAGTCAATCTTTCGAGGCCGTCGTGGAACGGATGCGCTCCGGGCCTCAAGATAGAACCGCGCCGCTCGTGAACCGGCAACCAGCTTCGGATGTCGCGGCGCCAACACGAGATGAGGTTAAGGCAGCAAAGCGAACGTTGGACAGCCTGCTTGAGGACCTTAATGCTTGTCGTAGGGCAGCCACGCGCGGCCGGACCTTGTCCGAGAGGCAAGAGCTGATCGATCAAGTCGTCAAGGCAGGCTTAGCAGTTCTGGACTACTACGCTGCTCTGCCCCCACGTTTGGCGGGGCGCATTCTGCCCGACGATCGGGCTCGCCAGCTCCGCGATGAGACGCTGGGCGCGGCCGACGAATGTAACGCCGTGGCTGCTGCGATTTTCGATGACCTGGAGAAGAGTAGACATAAAGCAGCAGCCCTGCTCGGCAGGATCATCCGCACCGCTTCGCCTGACCAGCTGAACCGCGTGCTTTCAGGCGTGGAGCCCTACTATGAGCACTGCATGGAGTGGTGGAGAAAGAGGGCATTGCGCTCGGAGCGGATGCAGTCCGTCTGCGCGGCTACTGCCGACCTACCAAGCAGCACGCCCGAGTTGCGGAAGTCCGAAGAGGCCGCGCTACGACTGCATACCGGCTATGCACTCAACACGAAGTACAAGTATCTGGAATCGCAGATCACTCTCGCGCAGCTCTCCCTAGCGAGCAGGTTGGGACCAGCCGTGCGAGACGCCCTTATCGATGGAGACGGGCGGGTGCGTCTGCTCGGGACCTTCATCGAGGATGTTGTTCCGGCATTCGCCTCGACGGCCGAGGCCGTGATGAACCGCAACGGAGCGCCGCTTGACGCTGAGCACCGCGACGTTCTGGAAGGAGTCATGGAGCGGCTTTCGGAATTTGCGTCAGGAGTGAGCGGCATGGTTGCCAGCCTGACGGACGCCGGAGCGGGAGCCGATCTTCGGTTAGAATTGCTGGATCAGATAGTGGAAGGTGCGTGGCTTACAGCGGACGAAGTCATGCGGCTGCTGGCACTTCAGCCAAAGACGTCAGCCACGATTGAACCGCCGGCTTGGGCTGTGCTGCCGGAACATACTGCCGGGGTGGGCGAAGGCACTGCAGCGCGCAGGAAGGGCAAAGGCAGGCGCGCAGCGGCCGCAGGCGAGGGGAGTTCGACAGCTGGGGGCGCTGAGCCGCAGCTCGCCGGGTCCGACGCTGGCACCGGCTCAACACGCAAGGTTATCGTACTCTCGGATCTGGGTACAAAGAAACTCACGAGCGCGGAGGAGGCCCGCGCGCGGGCGTCATCGTCGGCGAGCGGAAACCCGACGATGTGGCAGGCTCCGCCCTCCAGAGAAGCGCTGACGGGACTGCTCAAGCGATTGGACGAACTTTTGCAGTTCGATCTGCCCGCTCAGCAAAGCGCCGTCTCGCAAGCGCGTCAGATGAAACCCGAGGACGCCGACCACGTCCTAAATATCGTCGTCGAGCGCCTCCACAGACAGGCCGCCGAGATCGAAGCCTGTGTAGCTGCGTTGGAGGAGCCTCGTCGAAGTGGCTTACTCACGGCCGCGCAAGTGCCCGAAGTGCACGACAAGATAGTCCGGCTCAAGGCGATGTATTCCGAGGTGCAGGGACAGGCACACTCATTAAAGAGGCAAAGAGCCGCCATCATGATCGATTGCATGAAGAGCTACGGCTTTCCCTCGCAGAAATACCTTGAACGGTTGCGGGCGGCCGGGGAGTTGGAGCCTCCGGATCCACCGCGCGCGTTGAGCGGCGATCCGGGGACGCTGTTCGAGATTAAGCTGCGGCCCAAGGCACTGCGCAACGGTGCGGCGCCGAATCCGATGTGGGTGCACATCCATACGAAGCGGCCGGTACATGCGTGGCAGTTGGCGACGGCGGCTGACGCCGACTTCGCCGCTTGCCATGTGAAATCCAATGAACAGCGCGGCTACAATCGGCACTGGCAGAGCGCGCGAGCCGCGATGGGGCACGAAAACGTCGTGATCCACCGCGGCAAGCTCACGCCTGCATTCTGTAGGTCCTTGTTGAACAACGCAGTTGGCAACCTGCCCGACGTCAGATAATTGGAGACTGATTAGGCTTTTCGCGAAGAGAGGCTCTGGGCTCATCTAAGTTAGCATTACAGTTTCATTTTTCGTCTGAGGTGAGCGCGGCGAGCGTCGGCCTGGTGAGCTCGCCGCCAGAGCGACTATGCGAGAACACGGTCGATCGAGATGCGCCGTTGAGCGAGCTTGATAGCGATGCGACGGATTTCCTGGATCGACCAGCGGATCAGGAACGATGTTTGGTGCGCCGGCGTCGGGTTTTTTTGAGCGCTGGCTCAGCATTGGCCCGATGCCGGATGACGGCCATCATGGCGAAGGCCGGCATGACGAGTGAGACATGGCGATGCCAGCCATGCCAGGAGGGGCTTTCGTTGTGATCAAGGCCGAGCTCGTTCTTGGCGGTTTCGAAGCTGTCCTCGATGGGCCAGCGATGGCCTTCTACCGACACCAGCTTCTGCATGGACGTGCCCTCGGGGCACCAACTGGAGAAGAAGGCCAAGCTGCCGTCGGCGATGTTGCGGCGGATCAGAAGACCCCGCTTCCATTCCCCGGCAAGATCGTCGTTGTATTCACTGACGTCGAGATCGGTCCAACTCGAGATAGGCCCAGTCGTGCCAGCGCGGACCTTTGGTCCCTCCGCCGGACGACAGGCGGCGCCAAGCCTTCTTGGGAAGGCTCTGCGCGATCGCGAAGGCGGTGCCGGCGACAGGCTGCGGCTTGCTCCAGGAACGGAACACGTGATTGGGAGCAACACCCAGAACATAGCCTTTGCCCGCATCGCGCAGCAGGGTTTCGATCTCGCCCGTGCTATACACGCTGTCCGCCGCCACGAACGAGAACGGCGCCCTTGCGGCGATCGCACGAGCGATCATTCGACGCGCGATCTTGGGCTAGGTCGCAAAGCCCACATCGCTCGCTACATGCGGTGCCTTCAGGCGAGCGGGGGCGTCCGTCCATTCCTTCGGCCGGTAGAGCGTGCGATCGATGAAGGCATGGCCATGCCGCGACACATAGGAGGCGAACACTCCGATCTGGCAATTGGTGATCTTGCCCGCCGAGCCAGTGTACTGGCGTGCGACGCCGCACGACGCCTTGCCCTGTTTTAAAAACCCGGTCTCATCGACAGCCAGAACCGCGTCCTCATCGGCAAACGTTTCCAGCGCGTACTCACGCAACAATGTCGCGCAGCGCGTCGCCATCCCACTGCCCCCGACCCAGGATCGCCTGCTGGCGCCACGGGCCTGGATCGCCGGCCGCTTTAGTTCGCATCCAACCCGTCTTGCGCGGCTCGTTACCCAACAGTCCGTCGAGAAACCGTCACGCCGAGGCCGCCACCCGCTCCTGCGTAAACAGCGGACGGATGCGTTGCTTGGCATCTCGCAACGAGGAAGCCCGCAGCGTCAGCTTATCTTCAACCGACGCACCACCAATCATCAGATCCCGTATCATGGTCACCCATGGATTCAGAACTCACCGAAAATAGCAACTGTAATACTAAGAGGATAGGGCTGCTGCGCCTTTCGGCGCTGGCTCCGTTTGCTTCAGGCGATCTAGGTAGCCGCGTGCGCGCGAAACCACCGCCTCGACGACCGTGTCCAGGACGGGATCGCCGCAGGCAGGCATGGCTTCGACTTCGGCCTTGGCCACCATTGCGTGGTGCGTCACGGCCTGAGCAATCTCGGAGACGCGACGGATCGTCTGTGTTGGAGAGAGTTTGCAGTCGATGGCGAAGCGCTCCCAGTGGTTTCGTCCAAGCTGATCAGCCTGCTTCTGCCCGCCGATCTTTTGCGCCATGTTGCGTGTGATCTTCGGATATGGCGCCGCACAGATGATGTCGTAGCCTGGCGCCATGGCGGCGCCGCGCGCCGATAGCACCAGCGAGTAATTTTTGGCGTGGGAATCCGTGTTCCACACCATTGGATTGAAGATGGCAAGGTCGACGAAGCGGGCGGTCTCCTGTGCTGTCATGTGGCGCTGGGTCACGCCGACCATGTCGGCCAATGATGGTCCTTTTAGGCCTCTATCGTTGTTCTGGTACTTGGCAGCTGGCGGTCGGCCCAGGGCTTGGCAGAAGTCCTCCTGATGCAGCCGCCGCCACCTCTTGCCGTCATGACGGCGGTCATAGCGCTCAACCAGCAGGTAGCTACGTTCGCCTGCCGTGCCGGTCGTCACCTTCGGCGTCGGGATTCCGATCATGCGCGCGAGCGTCAGGCAGAATGCCTCGTTCTGGACGGCGCCAGGCAAGCGCTCGCCATCGGGCTTGATGATGTGGGTCGATGGCGCGCCGTCGATCGGTATGTACAGGGTGTCGCCATCCAGAGCGACGGCGAGCTTCGTCTGCACACCGGCAAGCGACATCGACACGCCATCTTCGCCGACGAGGAAGGGCTTGTGGGGTAGCTCATTGAGGATGCGCTCGAGCGCGGCCTTGTCGGGGATCTCTCGCCATTTTCCGGCGATCAGCCCGGTGCCCGGCTGTCCGACGGAGAGCGCGCCGGCGGTGTCGCGGCCCATCTCGGCAAGAAGACCGATGACATCGGCCGGCGACTTGCCGAGCATATGACCTACGATCCCGAGAGTTGCGTCCTCCGGCAGCAGATTTGCCGCCCATGACAGAATTGCCGAGGCATTGTGCGACGCCCGCGAGAGCGGCATGGTGAGCGACACAGGGAAGGCGCCGGTCAGCCCGCGCCAGGATTCGGCATAGGTGAAGCCTGACGCTTCGTCGGCGGTCGTGATCCAGCCGACCTCTCGCGTCTCAAAGTAGACGGGAAGACGGTCCATGAGGCTCCTCCTCGTCGCTGTCGGGAATGTCCGGTGTCTCGGAAGTGTTCGCGCGGCGGGCTTGGGCATCCTTGAGAACATCCTCGATGCGCAGCCCGAGCACGTTTGCCACGTGCAGGCTGCGCCCGAGCTGACACGTGCTTTTTCCGGCCTCGAGGTCAACGATGAAGCGCTTTCCTGTCCCGCTCACCATGGCCAGCTCGTCCTGCCGGAGGCCCTGGCGTTTGCGTTCTGCCTGGATGAGGCGACCGAATGCTGCAGCGAACTCGGCGGCTTGGCGCGCGACACCGGTCTCTCCAGGAGCGTCGTTTCCGCCTGAGGGGGGAGTGCCCTTTGGACGCGTGTTCATAGCCCTCTCGTCTTAAAGTTACCGAACGGGAACTTTATGAGCTGAAACGGTGGATGTCCAGCGAAAAGTTACCGATCGGGAATTTTTGGCGCAGTTCCAAGGCTGAGAGGCAAAGAGTTACCGAACGGGAACTTTAACACCAAAGCCAGCGACCCAGAAAGTTACCGATCGGGAATTCAGCTGCCAATACCAACTCTGTTCTTTGAAAATCGATGACGGCCCGAGGGAATCCCCGCTCATCCCGTCGAGCGAAACATGGTCCTTGGCGTCCCCTCGATGTGGCGACCTCCTCACGTTCGGCGAATGAGGTAACGTCCTAATAGAGGTTTTGACGATCGCGAAATGTGTCGGGGTCATACCGCCCGCTCGTGCAGTTGGCACATTGTGCAACCCTGCGCGAACGCTTTCTCACCGCGGAAAGACAATCATTCCAGACCCATCAACAATCGCTGTCGATTTGGATCTATGCTGCGTGAGAAGGATAGCACTTTACCTGAGTTAAGTACCGCGCGCGCTTCGCAGCCGGGGTGGCAGCCAAGGCGACTGCTGCGTCACGCTGTGCGTCGATTGGATCTGCCGTTCCTGCGTCGCCGCGGCCTCTGACGGCGACTGCGCGGAGGAATAAGCAATTGGTCGCATCCGTGACCGCTTGCGTAGCGACTTCGCCGTACGAGAAATAGATGGTTGCTCAGGGAACTCAATGCAGGCATGGCGCGGATTGACTATCCTCAAGGAAGCCCACCTAGCAACTTACTTCCAGCTCGTCATGTTGTGCTTGGGACGCCAGGAATCCGCTCGACAGCGGTCGAGGCTGTTCAGACCGGTGATTTGCGCATCTGACGAGCTTCATCGAGTCCGCCCACTCTCATCAGCTCTCTCGCCTTGCGTTCCATGAATTCAGCTGAGTAACGTGAGGAGTTGAGATAACCAATGGTCTCTAGTCTTTCGGCTTCGATCAGCCCGTCCGCCGAACTTACTCAGAACAAAGCCGCCTCGATGCATAGGTGTATTCAAGGGCGAGTTGACGCGCATCTTCCATGAGATTGGCCGCGGCGCTATGTCCGCCGTCGATGTTCTCGTAATAGAAGTAAGGCTGGCCCAGCGCGGCGAGCTTCGCGGCAGCTTTGCGGCCGTGTGCTGGATGCGTGCGGTCGTCGTTGGTGGAGGTAAGAATTAAGGGAGCGGGATAGCCGCCACCAGCTTCTGGTATGGCGAGTAGCCTTCCATCCACGCACGCTGCTCGGCAATGGCGGGATCACGTACTCGCCGATCCAGGAGGCGCCCGCGCCCAGCTTGGTGTATCCAAGCATGTCGAATAGCGGCACCTCGATGATCGCCGCGTTGAAGAGCTCGGGACGCTGGGTGATCGCGGCGCCAACGAGCAGGCCGCCCTGGCTGCCGCCAATCGCGCCCAGCTGGCGCGGACTAGTGATCTTCCGACAGATCAGGTCCTCGGCAACGGCAATAAAATCATCCCATGTCGTCTGCTTCGTTGCCGCCTGGGGCGCTTGGTGCCATTGTGGACCAAACTCACCGCCCCCGCGCAGGTTCGCAAGGACATAGGCATTGCCGTGTTCGAGCCATAGCCACCCCATCGATCCCAGATCAGAGGGCAGTTGCGACTCCTGGAAACCGCCATAGCCATGGAGAAGTGTCGGGATCGTGCCGTCAGACCTTGCAGAGTCCGGTTCCATCTCTTGGACATAAAGGCCAGGCACGCTCAAAAATTCCCGCTTCATTATCGAAATACACTCGCGCCATCTCTCCATCGCACGAGCAGCCCCTCCCTTTACCCATTGCTCCAACGCGACGTAAGCGCCAATGATCTCGTCTTTACCAACCTTCATTGACCGACCAAACGACTGGCCAGGAGGCCCATTTAGATACGCCGCTCTGCACAATCTTTTCGAGCCGAGTAGGAAGCCGGTAGATTGCGGTCCGCTGATATACTTCCCGCCTGAATGAATCAGCAGATCGGCACCGTTTGAAGCCAAACGTTCGGAAACTTGGGCGCCTGTCCGGCCGCGTCTACGATCAGTGGAATTCCCAGTTGTTTGGAGCGCAGAGCGATTTGTTCGAACGACAACGCCGACTTCGGAATATCTGAGGCAACAACGCATATTGCTGCGATCTTCTCAATTTGAAGCTGATCGAGGTCTGAGGCACGGCCGATCGGAAGCACCATACAACCGACTGCTCGAATTGCATGTTCGTAAGCCATTCGCTGATCAGCAGCGACGACCACCATCTTCTCCCCTCGTAACGGGAGCTTCAGCATCTTTTCTGGATTGTTACCAGCTACGCAAGCAGCGACCGCCTGGCTTACTGCTGCGGCACTTCCGGCCGTCACGAGCCCCCATTCGGCACCGGTGAGCGCAGCCAATTTCCGTCCAATCGCTTCCGCTAGTTCATCCAGAACGACAAAGCCCTGACCCGACGCTTCCATTGCGGCGACTACAGGTCGGGTTGGATTGCATCCGCTGTAGGAGGTACGCACGCCGGTGCAGTTAATGATCGGCTCAATGCCAAAGTCTCGGAACACTTGACCTGCGACGGGGCTGACATGCGGCGCGCCATCGCATTCAATATCTAAGCTCATGCAAGCACCTCCTGTAAGGCTTTAGGGAAAAGCCGATGCGGACTGCATTGCTGACGTCAGGGAACCAAGACAAGCCCGAGACCGCACAAACTCCCGAGCCTGCTAGGCTAGTACTCGCCGTCCATAAAAAACGGCTGGAGCCAGCCTTCAAAAAGCTCTTCCCGAAGTCGACTGGCCCATAGCGTCGAGGTCGCGAACTATGCCATCCCCGGCATCTAATAGCATGCAATTTGAAGCATGCGATTTGACGGAGGCCCGTCATGCCGCTTTCCCTCCTCCGTTGACCCATGAGGGTAACCGAAACATGATTCCAGCCGGCAGCGCCTGCCGCACCGCAAGGGAAGCATCAAAACTCGTGCCAGTTCGCTGATTGCGCCACGCCCTCGTTTATTGGGTTTCCGTCGGTTCGGCTCTGCGAACACGTTGCAACACCTAGGTCACGAACCCAACAAACCCGACAAAGGTTGGTCTCGTTCTTTTACCGTTACCCGCTTTTGGTTGATGAGCGTGAGCGCGTCATGTTGAAGCGTATGCGGCGTTGACGAGTTAGTTGGCGCATTCCCGGGCGTGAAGCGGTCCAGCAAGGCACCGCTGCGCTTCTAGATTGTGTTTACGGTTGCTCGGCGGCCTTCGGAATTGAGCTTGGCGGAGACTTCGATTGATTGAGCTCGGGCTGTGGGCGACAGGAAGAACAGGTCCGGTCGGATGGCGCGCCGCACGATCTTTCCTTTGTGGCTGCCGAGATTCTTGATGACGATAGCGTCGCCGAGCAGGAGGGATGGCACCAACACCTATTCGACATAGGCCAGGACGCTTCGCCCTTGATCGGCCCGTCGATCACACCGGGAGCGCTGATGCGACCCCACGTTCGCGCGCTCTCTCTGGAGTGCTCATAGGCAACGGTGTCGTACCAATTGGGGGGAACGACAGCCACAGGTCGCGCCAGCGTGCCCCCGGAAATCGCGATCACCTTTCCGCCAGAGGTATCCACCTCGGCGGTCGGAAAGCTTGCCGGCAGAATTCTCGCGATTGCGGATCATTTCCTGACCAAAGCGGGCTCCCCTGACAGAAGTCCATATTGATGCAGGTCGCTCTTGGTCGATATGAGCCGCAAAGGCGCGGGAATGCTCCAACGAGGCCGTGGAGACACGCAGTCGCTTATCGATGCGTCCAACACGCGTGTTGAGCTCGGTTGAGCAGGGTCACATGCTTCAGACACGTTGAGGAAAACATGATCCAGCCGGTACCGACGGCAACGCCATTCGTCGGACTTCTGGTTGAAGCAGCCCTCGAAACGAGGATCCAAGAAAAGCGCCTTGAAGGCCTGTGCAAGTCGGGCGGCAACTCCGAGGCGTTCGCTTGATCAATCACATCCATGTCCAGTTCCTATTGGCTTTTCTCGTTGACGCCATACCGGCCAAGCGTCAAGTAGTACTGTCGACGACAGCACCTCTTTGCGCAATATTGCCAGTGCTCAAGCTCAGTTCACGACGTGCTCCGAGAGCCAGCGCTAGCTTGCTGCTGATACGGCCACTTCCTAGCCGCTGAAACTCCAAGAATTGGCGGTGGTGAGCACTGACACACCAAGATGACGGATGACTTTCCTCGCGACTCCCACGATCTCTCCCCGGGGAGTGCTCTATTGTAAACGCAAACCTTCTTATGGCTTTGCCGATCCAGCGGCGAAAATGTATGGATACGGGGGCTTAACGCACCCAGCGAGGACTGATGCGAGGTCGTCGAAGTCAGCCGGTTGCTTGCGAGACGCCGGGAGACCTTCAAGCTTGCTTTCGATGATCAGCAATCGGCGCGCAATTGGCGAAGATCGCGAACCGATGTCGCTCTCGTCCTCTGGTTCCCGCACCGCGCCGACCATTTCGGCGACCGGGAGCGCTTGCCTCACATCAAAGTAGCCGAGCATCGGCTTACCGCGCCGCCGCCGCGACCAATCATTCGGGGGATTCAGGCCGCAGGGCGCCGTGATCCGGCGCGATTTCGGGCATATGCGCCGCATTCCACTGCCGAATGCAAGATAAGGCAGCGAACGTCACCTCAAGTTGTACCAAATTACACGATCTATGTTGCTCCCCTTACGCGACTTCTTCCGAGGTTTGAATATGAAAAGACTTCTAGGACTTTTGCTGCTTGCCCACTGCTTCATGGTGTCGAGCGAGGCCACCGCGCAGGGTCTTCCTGCTCCTTCATTCTGGAAGAATGAACGGGGTTCAGAACTGTTCGTTTTGTCCGCCAACAGCGGGTCAATACAAGGAACTTTCACAAAGCACGCGCATGGTTTTGCGTGCCAAGGCATCCCCTATCCAGCATCCGGAGCCGTTAGTTCCCGGGGGTTGTATTTTGTTGTCACTTTTGCCCAGTGCAATTCCTTTACCCGTTAAGTTGGCAAAATTAATGGCTCCAGAATGCCAACGTCATGGACCCTGTTCTACGTTGACCAGAACGGCAAGCCCGGCAAGTTGAAGGGTGCGGATACATTCACGCGCCTATGGTAGTCTCACTCTTCTTGCACGTCGCGACCTTCGATCAGCGCTCTGGCGAATTTGGCTGGTCGCTGTGAGACGTTGAGGCTTG
>NZ_LBJW01000011.1:0-31383 GCF_028128865.1 Bradyrhizobium sp. CCBAU 11357
GCCACAACTCTCTGAAACCGGAGCCGTCGCCTGATCAAAAGTGCGAAAGATTCTGGACAGTACCGAATAAGCTTCCAGCCGCGCTGGCGCTGCTGCTGCGAACGAATCTGCGCGGCCCGGCCGAGAAGGGCGAAGGCCTCCTCCAGTGCCGGCTGGCCCTCGATGTTGCGGTGGATGTCGCGAATGATCCGGCCGAGCCTGCTACGCAGGATGCGCAACTGTCGCTGATGCCGCCTGAACTGTTTGGTGAGCGTAGCGGGAAGCCATCACCGCGGCGGCCTTGGCCACGCGAGCATAGGATTGCCGGAGCCTGACCCCGCGCCTTCTCGCCAGGCGATTGAGGCCTTTGATGGCCCATGCAGCAGCTCGGCATCGGTCGGAAAGGTGATGGCCTTCGGCTACACCGTGGTATCGACCGTGACGCGCTTGAGGTCCTGGCTGCGTAACGCACCGGCCTCGTGCGCCACCCGCAGGCTCTCGGCCAGCAGCAGCTCCAGCTTGTCGCCGAGCCGCTTGCGCCAATGGCTCAGGTCCGAGCGCTCGAGGTGAAAGCGTGCTGGAAGAACTCTAGGTCGTGAACCCAGCGTTCGCACGCCCCTTCATCGGACAGCCCGTAAATGTGCTTGAGCAGCAAGAGCCCGATCATGAAGCGGGTCGCGATCCCGGCCCGGCCGTTCTCGCCGTAAAGCGGAGCGATCTCACCGTCGATCCAGCAGTCCCAATCGATCCTGCCGGCCAGCAGAACCAGCTTGTGCTTCATGTTGATGATCTGGTTCAGCCGCACCCGGAACAGATCGTTCGATCCCGTCGTCTTGTGCTTCTTCGGCTGCATCGCCCCCTCCGATGCACCACAGAATTATGGTTCGCAAAAAAGGGAAATCCACAAAACGAAATCGCACTTGAGCTCCAAATCCTTGCAATCTCAAAAGCGCCCTCAGCCGAAAAACAGACTCCCGCTCAATCGCTTAAACTCTTGTTCACGAACCCCAATTTAACTGTTGAGGCTCTACGGCAGCTGATAATCAGCTAGCTGTCGGTAAGCTGACAGCGAGGCACCGCGCAATTGCGATCCGCTCTTGTTCGTTGGCTACACTCTAACGGTTCGGTGCGAGCCGGCCAGCCGCTTGCAGTTGTGGGCCCGGATTGCCGTTCTGCGTCGTCCCGTCAAGGGCGAGCGACAGCTTGAGATTGTTGCTCAACATCGGATTTTCTGGGTCGATTGCCAGAGCTTGGCGGTATAGCGTTTGCGCCTCGTGATGGCGTCCCTCGTGATCGAGCACAACACCTTTGGCATTCAGTGCGCGCAGGTCGCCGGGTGCTGCAAGCAAGATGTTGTCGAGCACCTCAAGCGCCTCATCAGGGCTTTCGCGCATCAGCAGGGCCCGCGCAAGAGGAATCGCCGCATCGACATTGTCAGGTCGTTGCTTCAGCGCATCGCGCAAAGCCTTCTCGTCAGCATCCTGGCTGAGGGCGTAAGAGAGGCGCTCGCGCATAGCTGGATCGACCTCCTTGGCCCGAACCAGCTCTGCCGCAGACGTCGGCTGCTGTGAAAGACTCGTCTTGTGTGAGTTAGCGCAACCCGCGAGCAGCACAACGGCAAGCATGGGGAGAAAGGCCGAGCACGAATGACGACAAAAGTTGCGCCAGAGCCGCAGAACATTAATCTTACATGAGTTCATAAGCGACCTCACGACCTCTCACACCTGTGCTCGTCAGCCGGCCGCAGGGAGGAGGTCACGATGCTCTCCTGTAGGAGTCTTGTCCTTGCCAGGCGCAAGTTTGACGGACCCAATCGGCTGGACGGTGAAATCCGAGGCGAGATCCTGATACGAGAGAACAGGTAGGTCTATTCCATTGCGGGTGAGAAAGCCGCGGACGAAGCGCCGGATATCCATCGAGCCCAGGATAACTGGCTGGTTCTGACTGCGCGCGATGCTCGAATGGATCTGGCGAAATTGTGAAAGTAGCATCTCGCTTTGCCGATCCTCCAAAACGAGGTAGGGACCGACAGCGGTCTCGCGCACCGCACCTCGCACGATATCCTCGGTCTCACGCTCGACGATAAAGGCCGCCACAACACGATGGGCATTGGCATAGCGGTGACAGATCTGCCGCTTCAGAACGGAGCGCACATATTCGGTGAGCAGTACGGCATTTTTCTCCCGTTCGCTCCATTCTGCAAGCGCCTCCAGAACCAAACGGGTGTTACGGATCGGGATGCCCTCGTCCAGCAAGCGACGTAGGACATCCGCAATGCGAGGGATCGGTGTCGTGCGCAGCACCTCCTTCACCAGATCGGCATATTCCTGCTCCATCCGGCTAAGCAACTGACGCGTTTCCTGAATGCCCACCAGGCGCTTTGCATAGCGTGTCAACGTCGACTGAACGCGCAAGGCGATGATTTCGCTCGGACGGTGGTGCCCTATTCCGGCAGCTTTGAGAGCAGGCGCATGGCCTTCTTCGATCCAGATGCGATTCGTGTCTGGGTCCTGCCAAAAGGGGATCCCGCTCAATTCAATGTTCGCCACGTCGTCGTTAAGTAATAGTTGTGTGGGGGCAATGGCGCCCTCTTCTACCGGCACTCCTTCGACATCCACCCGAAATTGCGATTGGGGCAGGTGCTGTGCGCTTTGGGCGGGAATACGTGGAATTGTGATGCCAAGATCAGCTGAAACCAGTGCCGAAACCCGCGCAACGCACTGCTCGAGTTCCCCTACGTCGATTGCCTGCATCAGGCTCGGCGCTAGCAACAGCGTAATCGGAAGTGCCTCCGCTGGCACGGTTTGCTTCTGACCTTGTGCCGAAGCGGGAGCCGAACCGGTGGGACCGGCGCCGGCCTTGGGAGCGGTCTTGCCCTCTTGCACGCCAACCTTGAGAAAGCTGGCGGCGGAGAACAGCGCGGCCAGTATAACAAAGGGGGGCAAAGGGAAGCCAGGAACGAACCCCATCACAAGCAAGACACAGGAGGCCAAGCGTAGCGCTTGTGTGCTGGCCGTAAGTTGCTTAACGATATCGGCGCCGAGATTGAGTCTGGAAGGACCGTTGACACGAGTGACAATGGTTGCGGCTGTAATTGACAGCAGCAGGGCCGGAATCTGCGAAATGAGCGCATCACCGATCGTCAGGATGGTGTATTGATGCATCGCGTCGTCGAGGGACAAGCCCTTGGAGAGCGACCCGATGGTGATGCCACCCAGCATGTTGATGCAGATGACTATTAGTCCGGCTATGGCATCGCCTTTCACGAATTTCATAGCGCCGTCCATCGCGCCGTGCAGCTGGCTTTCTCGCTCCAGCGCGCCGCGCCGGCTGCGGGCTTCGTGCTGATCGATGTGGCCGTTGCGCAGCTCCGCGTCGATAGCCATCTGCTTGCCCGGCAGCGCATCGAGCGTGAAGCGCGCCGATACCTCCGCCACCCGTTCGGCGCCCTTGGCGAGAACCATGAACTGGACCATGGTCACGATCAGGAATATGACAATGCCGACGGCGATGTTGCCGGATATAACGAAATCGCCGAACGTATGGATGATGCTGCCGGCATCGCCCTCGGCTAGGATCAGTCGCGTCGTTGCAACGGTGAGAGCGAGACGAAAGACGGTGGAGATCAGAATGACGCCCGGTAGGGACGAAAAGTCGAGCGGCGTGTGGAGATACAGGGCTACCATCAACAGCAATATGGCAAACCCCAGATTGAATCCGATCAGCATATCGATCACGACGATCGGGATCGGCATGATCATCATTCCGATCGCCAGGAGAAGCATCAATGCGACCATCAAATCCGGGTGAGCCGGCGCGCGCGTGATGAGATTTCGTAGAAGGTTGGCCATGAGAAGCCTTATTGTCGTTTGATTGCAGCTGTGCTGCCCCGCAACAAAACATAGCGTTTGAAGACGGCTTTCGCTTCGGTCATGCGGCCAACGTGACGCAGGGCGTGGCTGCGCATCAGCATCAAGGGCGGACACGAAGACGGCTCGTCATCCAGTTTGTCAAGCCTGTCCAATACCGACAGTGCTTCGTCACCGCGACGCTCCGAGATGAGAGCGTAGGCCAGGATGCGGAGCAGGCCGATGTCTTGAGACTGTTCGTGAGCGACCAGCCGCAACAGAGCCAGGCTCTTGGCACTCTGTCCGCACGCAAGGTAGATATAGGAAAGCACGCAGAGCAAATCTCGCTCCGGCCCGGAGATCAGCTCGACGGCGCCGGTTTCGGAAACGATTGGCGTCTGTGTAGATGTGAAGTGTTGCACTTTGTCTGGCTCACCATTGCTAGCCTTTGATCAAGCTGTTGTGACTTTGCCGGAGCAGGATTAAACGTTGCAGCTCCAGTTGCAGGAGGGCGGCCCCTTCACGTGGCACCAAATCCGCTGGCGCGGCTGATAACGAATCAGCCAAACGCTCCAGAAGAAGGCCGTGTTGCTCAGGACGCAGAACATGCGAATGACGTAAGCGCGGCGTCACGAAGGAGAGCAGACAGTGCGCGAGATTGGGCTCATTGAGCCAAGCGAGTTCCGAGCCTGGTTCGATCTGCCTTGGCGGGGCGCGCGCCTCGTCGAGATTGATGCGCGAAACTGCATCGATTGAACTGAGCTCGAGCGCGCTCTCGATCGATGCGTCCACCAAGCGATCCAGCACGTCAATCGAGGTGTGGCTCTTGTCATCATTGCCACGCGTCCGGTCAATCCCGATGGACTTGGCTCGAGAATTGACCGGCGTGATGGCAGATGCATGATGATCAACGTTTGGCTCCTGAAAAGAGGTGCCGGGCTCGACGGGATTCGGGGGCAGCCTAGTCATGGCGCGTTGCTTCCTTAGCTGCGGCCGCTAATAGGGCAGAGTGGCCAACCGGCCATCCCGGGTCAGCAGAACACGCCCTTCCTCAATCCCGTGGACGGTCCATCCATTGCTCAAGAGCGCGCCGATGAAATACTTTTGACCAGCAATGACAATATAGGGATCGCTCCCGCGCCAAACAGCTTGGACCCCAATTGCGGGAGGCGTCTTCTCATCCTTGATAGCCACCGCATTGACGAGCGTATAAGCGCCATTGCTATTGTGATCAAACCGCTGCTGGACGTCTCGCCATGTGGCGAGCGAGGCGGGCGTAACGGTGCCATCGGCGGTGACAACGCCCACCCCAGAGCCGACCTTGATGCCGACAAGGCCCGCTCTGTCAACTTCCTCTTGCAAGCGTTCGGCAGCTGCATCGGTGGCCAGAGCATCAGGAGCGCTGAGCGCCAGCTTGGGCGCAATGTCAGGAGCAGGGGACGACGGACTTGACGCCCCGATAGTGTCGGTCTGGACAAAAGTGGACGAGACTGCGCCAACCGCGGCAGAGCTGATTAGGACCAAAGCGAGAAAGGCGAGCGATATACGCCGGCGGTCGATGGAGCCAGCTTGTTTGTAGTCCTCGATCGTCCAGCGAATGGACATGGCCCCGGCATGCAAAACGACAGGAAGAGGGACAACGATGGACTGGTTCGGTAAAACAGTCTCGTGCCCCTCGATCCTAACGTCACTCGCAAAGGCCTCGATCTCGATTGAATTCGAATGGGGGGTGACACGAAGATGGCGCGGTTCGAGGCCTTGTTCGACGAAGATTAAGTCAGCATCGAGGCTGCTGCCAATCAGACACGATCCAGCCCCCAGTTTACTTGTCAGCCCGGAGTAACAGCCCGACAACACTTCGAATTGCGGGCGACTTGGTTCATTCACGGTCGGTTTCCTGAACAGCGAACGGAACCGTACGGCAAAACCGTACGGCCCGTTGCGACTTCACAGACTAAGCAGCCGGGGAAAAAGTGGGGCGGCGACGTCGCCCCAATTTATCCCTTACTGCACCCGCTCATCGGCCGCTTTCTTGACGGTTGAGAGCTCGGTCGAGACGACGCGAAGTTCCACATCCCTCTCAGCAGCTTTTGTGCTGGTCGCAGTCAGAGCGGCGATCTGCCGTTGGAATGCCGCCTCTCCAGCAACCTCAGCAGCCGCGGAACCGGCTGCAGCAGTAGCGGTGCCGGCTGCCCCACCTGCAGTCGAGGTATGAGACGCACCAACATTTTTAGACATACTATTCTCCTGTGTGCTCGAATTGCGCCGCGCGTGCGGCTCCTATTTCCTAACGTCGGAACATGCGACGTCAGGAATCCTCCTCTGTCTCGGCCATAACATCATCGAAATGGCTCATTGCACTATTCGCAAATTGGAGAGCAACGGCTCCCAGCGCGACGTTGAACGCTTGCTGCATAGCCGCTTCTTGCGAGTTGCCGCCCGGAGCGGCCGCGCCGCCGTTTACGGGAATGTTTGCATCAGGCGATCGGGCATGATCGTCGCGCTCGCCAGGCCTATGAGATTCTTTTTTGCCGCTGCTTTTGCCGCCGGCCGCATGGAGGTCAGCATCAACGTGCCCAGCGGCGCTAGAGCTCGTAACGCGCATCGGGTTCTCCTATGTCAATTCGATCGTGCCAATGGAGGCAGTTTCCGCCGTCCACTGTGCAAGTATTAGCTTTCGAAAAGCTGACGAGTCTTAGAAAATGCAATGAGCCGCTGGTCGATCATCATTAAACGTCTTCACCAAGCCAACCGTATTTGAACAAGTTGGCCGGAACCTGGAGATCAGATCGTTGCCGACGTGCTGCAATATCGGGCTCACGTCCCTTGCGATCCTCCGAGCTCTTTCGACAATCTGCATGCGGTCAGGCGAAGCGGCATGGAGCTTGACCTGGTCGGGAGCGAGGCGGAAAATCAGAGTGACGGCCCATTCAACGACCAAAAGCGGCCCCTCGGTCCTGGCTGGTCCATAGCAGATCCGTCAATCGCGACCGACCTTCAGGGAGACCGAGCAGAAGCCCGCCACTCGAGAAAGAGCCCTTCGACTTCTACCGCTCTGGACCAATGTGCTCTCGATCCTCGCACAAACGGCAGGCTCCGCGGCTGCGCCCGGTCTGTCGCGTAGTGTTAATCCCTCGCGATCGTGACAGGCGTAGTCGCTTAGTCGGCACCCTTGCTTCGGGATCTGGATAGCTGCGAAGAAGCCTCCGGCTTGGACGAAGGTTCGGGATGGGATGGGACAGCAAAAAGGACGTCCATTTGGACGGCACATCGCCAGGGTCGGTGAGCCGGCTGGAGGTTCTTGAAGGGCCGTCCGGGCACCGTGTGCGTTCGGGAGCAGAAAGAGCTCGGATTGTCGCCGAGAGCCTGTTACCTGGTGCCCAGCTGTCCGAGGTGGCGCGCGAGTATGGAAGGACGCGCTGGCAGATCTACGACTGGCGACGGCGCTTTCGACAGCGAGGCCTGTTGCCGGCGTGCGAAGCGTCGCAGCCGACATTCGCGCCTCTGGTGGTGGGAGGTGCGTTGGAGGAGCGTCAGGCTCCGGCAATCAAGCTTGAGATTGCGATTGGTGATATCGTGCTGCGGCCGATACGGCCATTTATGCCGAGCAGCTGTCCCGGGTGATCCGCGTGCTGCGAGCATTACGATGATTGCGGCCGGTGCTGATCTGAAGGTTTACGTTGCAACGCGGCCGATCGACTTCCGCTGTGGCCACGATGGCTTGCGGTGAAGGTGCAGGAGACGCGTCGTCTCGAACCGTTCAGCGGCGCAGCCTTCGTGTTCCGATCAAAACGAGCGGATCGGATCAAGATTTTGGTCTGAGATCGAACGGGCCTGGTGTTCTGAGAGAGCCGAGGCGGTGATCCAGAGCCGATCGCGGAGCGTGATGGATCAAGGCGATCATCGCAATCGCGGCTGCTTGCCTGCCCACTTTGGAGCGGATTATCGAGCCTGCGAGCACGCTCTGCCCGTGCGGTTGCGGCACCATGACGAAGATCGTCGAGGACGTCAGCAAGCGCCTCGACGCACCCGGCGCAATGGCCTGTGCTGGTCACGCGCCGCCCGAAATACATCTGTCGCCGCTGCTCGGGCCCTGTCCAGCAGGCACACGCACCGGAGCCTGTCATGCCAGCGGGCTGCCGACCGAAGCGGCCATTGCGCACGTGTCCCCATAGCAGGATCGAAGACCTCATGCCGCGGCGATTCCGCAAAACGTCAAGCCAGCCCCAATAGGGCCCCGGCTGAGCGCTTACTGACAGGCGGGGTATGCAGTTGATGGAACTTCACAGCGGCAGACTGGGTTTGAGGTTGGATTTGGGCGATCGAGTGCGGCCAACATAGTTTGTACCCAGTGAAGAGCCGAAATAAGTTCCTCAGATTCGGGGCGCTCTCAAGTACGCTGGTGGAACTTGCGCGACCTACTGCTCGGCAGAGAGGCCCAACCGCGCGGAGGCCGCGCAAGCTCGATTACGGTTTGAAGCGTGATCCTGAGAAGATAGCTTCGCTCCGCCTAGGCGTAAGCGCCTGCAGCTTGCAAGCGCTCGGACTCGATGCGAGCCTTCAGGTTGTTCAGGTAATCCTCCGCGTAGGACTGGGCCACCGAAACTGGCAGGTTGATGCCGGCTGTCGCGGCTTCTTGAATTGCCTGCTTCACCAAGCCTTCTCGCATTGCCAATTTGACCTCAGGTCCGGCGATGCAGCCCACCGCCTGTGCCGCAAGGCTCAGCCCGGCTTCTTCCAGCGCTTGCTTTATGTTGCCGCCACTGATGGCAGTATGAAGAAGATTTGCAGCTTGCGCTTCGGCTTCGAGCACCATTGACGCCAGATCTGCCAATTCACCCAAGCCCGGAATGAAGCCAAGTACACCGACTGCGGTCGCGGCCCAGTCGAATACCTTAGAGCCAACTTTGAGCACGTCATTAAGTGCGTGCATGAAGGCGCCACCGTTCTTTTTGGGAGACTTGATGTCGGGCTGGTCTGCCATGCCCATCGTCATGTCCGCGACCGCGTCCTGCTCGGCAGGCGTTCGGACGGCATGCGTCTTCACTTGCTGAACCGTGCGGTTCGCACCCGACATGTTGTTGAAGAACTGGTTGAAGTCGGTGTTGCTGATGTTGCCGGAATCGACCGTATGACCGCCGCCGAAGTCGAAGAACTTGTGGTGGGTTTTGTAGCCCGTAATCGCGTTGTTCATTAACCCGAACAACACAGGATCGGAGAGCAGCTGGGAGGCCGCCTTTCGCACCTCGGGCGCGAGGCTCTTATCATCGACCATGCTCGCCAGCTTTTCCCGGGTCAGGTCACCCTTCCCGAAGAAAGCGCTTTGGTTCTTGCTGATTGCATTGAGCGTATCGAGCTCGGCTTGCGTGAGATTCATCGATGATGAAGCAACCTGCAGGAAGTCCTGTTTGTGGACCTTGTCTATCGAGCCACCGTACAACTGCTTCCATTCATCCGGGTGGTCAAGGAAGTATTGAGCGGCCGCGAGGACCTGTGGCGGGCATTTGCCGCTTTTAGCTTGGCCGTCGACGATCCGCTTGAAATCCGCAAGGCTCAGGTTTTTGGGCAGGTTGTCGGCATAGCGGTAGAGCTCGCGCAATGCATCAGTCTGGGTCATAACCGATGGCTCGCCGTTACGGGTGCCGTCGGAAGGGATGTAGTTTTGCGTATAGCTCTTTGCCCGCTGCTCCTGGAAAGCAGCAACCTGAGGGTGGTGATCGGAGAAGCCGGAGAGATCACCTGCTTTGATCTTCCCGCCGCAGCGGCCGTCACCTTGCGAGCCTATCGCATAGAAGAGCTCTGGGTCCTGCTGCAAGGCCTCGATCGCCGCCTTTAGATCCGGCGGTGTGGAGGGATCGTTGGCCAAATCTCCAAGAGATTTCCAATCCAGCGGGCATTTATCTTTGTGTCGGTTTAGCACCGACACAATCTGCAGCTCGGCATCAGTCAGCGTGCCGCTGTTCCAGGTGATCCTGGAGCTTTGTACGGGTGCCTCTGCAATCTTCGGGGCGCTCGCTGCGGAGGAGGGCTCCGCGGGGGATGGCTCTGGGGCCTGCTGGCATGCGTCCAGTGCGGCCTTGATCTCCGGCGGGAGGATGTTCCGCACCTCCTGCGTGAGTTCCTCCGTCAGGTGCTTGGCTGATTCTGCAGCCGCCGGATCCTGAGGTGTGGAATGGTCATCAGAATTGTCTTTCAACGAGAAACTAGCCAGCACGGCCCCGAAGTCTGAAAGATCCCGCGCCACTGAGGGCCCGGGGGCCGGCACGCACAAAGTCGAGCTGGCGGTTAGCGATAGGTTGTTGATTGACATTATACGTCCTCTGATTTGAGATCGCACCACAAGCCGGTCATGTGGCGCAGCCGAGAATCGCGACGAACAACGAGCAAGAAATGTCGATAGGCTTCGATGGCTCCTACCACGTGCTTCCGATTGCTCAGTGCGCCCAGCGCTCAGTTCCGCTACAATCTATAGGCACATCGCCGTCTAGATATTCACGCCATATGGTAGGTTCGATTAGCTTTCCAAAAGCTGACGGCGCTCAGAGGTTTCACAACGGCGGGACGCGCAATGATAGTGTGAGAGGCGGTGAGGGGTTCTCGATATCGGGATCGGCTTGCTTGCATGCTAATAGCTCGCCTCCGGGCCAACTGCGTCGAACTGACGAAGCCGAGTCTGCCGCTCTGCGGATGGTCTCGTGCGCTGATCCTTGCAACAACGTCGCAGGTCTCCGCAGCATCTTATGGTGAAATCATCCACGCGTAGCGACCTCGCGCCTAAGCCCAACGGGAGTGTTGGCGCTTGCGTTGATGCTGCGGACGGTATTGCCCCGAGCGGAACGAAGCTCAGCTGCGCAGGGCATTCTTCATGTCAATTTATTGGCCGCTTGGCGAGTGTTCGCTCGAATCTACAGGCCAAAGGGAAGGGTCCAGCGACGGTTTGAGACGAATAAAACCTTGTTCTCGCCATTTCGCCGTGCGAGGCACACCCAGGATGGTGAACGTTGTCGTCCGGACATCCCCGGTAGGTATGAGATCGCGGCTTCTTAGCATTTCGATCTGAGCGGGCGTAGCTGTTTGCCGATGAAGACCCAGTCGTCCTTGGCGCGACGACCGTTCGCCATGGCGAAATCTCCAATTTCCGGCGGAGCAACCACTGCGGGCAGCGTGGGCTCAGCTTGAGACGGTCCAGCGTGAGGTGACCCGGCCCGCATGAGCCAAGGCTCAAGATCTCGCCAAACAAGGTCATTGCCGAAATCGGAGGCGTCCGCGCGGTGTTGAGCGATCGGCTGTTGGGAATTGGACCGCTCGCCGCCGCTCAATGATGGCTCGACACGCGATGATCTGGCTCCGAGTTGCTGCCAAATTAGGTCCTGGCTGTATTGGGGTATTTCATGCAATGCTATTAGTTCACGCTCAAAATCCCTTGGACCGGCGGACGACGACCACGAGTGGGACGCTGGGCCGTTGTCCGCCGGGCTTAGCGCGTTGAAGTCCATCCTGCTCCTCCTTTTGACAACGGAGTGGCTTTCATTCTTGTGCGACGAAGCTCATTTGCATGCCGGACTTCGTGGTGTTGTTCGAAAGCTCGCATGAGTCGCTAAAGTGGCAAAGCGCTCGCCGATGCTGCTGGCCAGAATTCTGGTTCGCATCCGTGGCTCCTGCCTGGACGTTGACAAGGTCACCCTGCGGCATCGGCCATCTACACATCCGCACTCTGACAATGGCAGCAGTAGCTTTCGAAGAGCTGACAGAGGGCATAACGAGACGCATTGCATCTCTTCCTAGGTCATCTGTTTTCATCACGTCATTTCTTACCTGCATCGGGTGTGTGGACCACGCCGTCTTGATGTGGCGCCTCCGGCGAAGGAGCGTCATTCGGTCGTCCTTCGCGAATGACCATGCTGGAGGATCCCCGAAATAGCATCAAAACCGACTCGTGCGGCGGCTTTTCGGCACCGCTCGAGTTTCGCCGCGCCTGTGCCTCGGCCGCAAGTCCCTTTATTGTTTGCTCCACAAGCGCGACAAAGCGGGGTGGACCAGAGGCGAAGACGAGGCCATCTCCCGGTACGGGTCTCACGATGTAACGCTCGTCGGAGATGTTGAGCGCATCGAGTGCCGCCTTGAACGCATCAAAGCTGATTGGACTCAAGACGAAAAGACGGCTTTGCGCCTCGTGCGCATCGGATACGTAGAGCACCAGCCCATCGTAGTACCATTGAAGATTGTAGAGATTGATCAAGCGTTCGAGGAACTCTCGCGGTGGGAGATCCGGCATTCGCCCGCGAATCCGCCCCTTCACGGCGGTGCTGACATTGACTCTGATATTTAGGTTGTTGCCGAATTCCTGCAGTGCGGCCGCGAGGTCCTGATCCAGAACTGTGTAACTATAAGGCGTCGATGGCAGCGCCAGGGGAGCGCCGAGCGCCTCGACGACGCCCAAGCAAATGAAAACACCAGCATAGAGAACTTTCTTCAAGATGTGCAGCCTTGTGGATGGGATAAGCATTCCTGCTATTGTTACACTTGAGAACAAACACCGGAATTCGTCTCAAAATTTGGAAGCCGACGCTTCGTGCCAAATTGGAAGCTAACCGTGATCATTAGATGACCGATTCTCGTCAGTTTTTGGTCAGCTTGCTTCTCTAAGGTATGGCCCATTCGTGTGAACGAAGGCTCATCTCACCACGTAACAGAAATGATTTCCTCCATGTTGTTCGGCGTTACGTCGATCTCTGCCAACTCGGTCGAGTGTGCCTCCAACGGCTGTTTGGCGGCACTCGGCCAGTTTGACAAGAGTCTTGCGCAGGCGGCCTCGAACCAAGGTGTCGCCTCTTCTGTGCCCGAGCGCGCGCCAGCGCCATCTCTGCCGGAAGTGCAGCGCGCAGTCACGCCGGCGAGCCCGGTTGGCGATCGCGTCCTTCAGAGCATTTCTGCTATTCACCAGGGCAAATCACTTCCGTCCGGCGCAGTTTCGCCGACGCTCGTCGGCGAGCCTGATCCTACCAAGAGTCTCCAGCTTGGGCCGGCCGCGCAACCGGTTTTGCGTGTGCAGCAAGTCGAGGTACATCCAGCGGGAAAATCTGAACACGCGGATCGTTTCGACTCGGCGCTGGCGAATCTGCGGGATGTTTACAACGGCGTCATCCAGGTTTCGCTCCTCTCGAAGGGGACGGGTGCTATTAGTTCATCTCTGAACAAGCTTCTATCGGCGGGCTGAGCGGGCCGTTGGCTGTTTTGACGAAAGACAAGATCGGTAATAGCTGGCCCGCAAGAAAGCGGCTTCACGCTCTCTTCCTGTTGCTGCTTTTGCTGCCCCTCGCCGGTTGCAAAGCTGATCTGTATACCAAAGTTCAGGAGCGTGAAGCCAACGAGATGCTTGGGCTGCTCCTGAGCAAGGGCGTCGATGCCATCCGTGTCGTCGGTAAGGATGGGACCAGCACAATTCAGGTGGAAGAAAAGCAGCTCGCCTACTCAATCGAGCTGCTGAATGACCAGGGCTTGCCGCGCCAATCCTTCAAGAGCCTTGGTGAGGTGTTCAAGGGGGCGGGCCTCGTTGCCTCTCCGGTTGAGGAGCGAGCCCGCTACGTCTATGCCCTCAGTGAAGAATTGTCGCGCACGATCAACGATATCGATGGGGTTCTCTCCGCCCGTGTTCATGTCGTTCTGCCGAAGAATGATCTCTTGCGACAGGATGCAACCCCGTCCTCTGCGTCGGTTTTCATTCGACACGCCTCCAACGCGAAGCTCTCAGCCTTGCTGCCGCAGATCAAGATGCTCGTCGCCAACAGCATCGAAGGTCTATCGTACGACAAGGTGGCGGTCGTGTTCGTACCGGTTGAGCGGGGTCAGCATGAGATCTCGGTTGTGCCAGCGGCAGCTTCCGCCGAACCAACCAAGTTCATCGCAACCCGCATTGCGATCGGTGCAGGAGGTGCCCTCGCCGCGTTGGGCATTCTAACTTACGTGCTGCTGAGCACACGTGGACGACAGCTTCGTCAATCCTGGCGCACAGTGACAAATCTCGGCAGAGGTGCCAGCAAGCCAGCGGTCCAGTCCGCCGGCAGAAAACTGTCCTCCGATCCGAAATAGGCGGCAAGCAGGTCCGTATCGATGGCATCCACTGACCAAAATCATTCAGTCAACCCGCATTCCGATCGCCTACGCGAGCTTGCCGCTTTGATTCATCCCGGCCGGTTTGCCGGCCATCTTGATGGGCTCCTGTCGGCCGCCACAGTGCTGCAGTTGCAGAAGACTCCGAGACTGCAGCAAAGACTGGTCGAATTGCTGCTGGGCAGTGAGCTGGTCTCAAACGGAGCCGACTGGGGTAGGGACGTTCTGCTCGGGCATGATCCGCGTCGGGCGGCCCTACTCGCCGGCGGTATCTGGCATGCCCGTTCGGTGCTCAAGCTTGTGTCAAAGCATGATGTAGCGATTCTGATCAAAAATATTGGTGTGGAAGCGCATGCTTTCGCAATCCGACACGTATCCAGCGCCGTCGCAACCACATCGATCGACGATCCGCAGAAGCTCGCCATCCAGATTGAACATGACGGATGTGCCTGCCTTGGTGCTTGGCTCAAGGACGCATCAGAGCTTGACCGTGTGCGCGTTCTTTTCCGCTTACCTGCGGGGACCACCGCCGAATCCCCAGCAGCCGAACACCACAATTCAGCGGGTCAGTTACTGTCTTTGGTGGTGGCCCACTTGGCCACGGAGGAGCCAGCGGCATGACGGCCAATGAAGCAGTCTTGCCAGATAGCCCGCGGATACGGCCGCTTGGTCCTCTCATACCAGCCGCGGAAGTCGGTATTTGGTACGATGCGGTGCAGACGCGCGCGCTAGCCGAGCGATATCTGCGGCAGGTTCGCAGTTGGGCACGGAAAGCCTATCAGGAGGAGCGGCAGCGCGGCCATTGCGAAGGTCTTAGGTCAGGCTCAGACGAAATGGCACAGCTGATCGCCCGAGCTGCTTCCGATGTGGCCCGGCGAAAAGCCGTTCTGCAGGAGGAGTTGCCACAGCTCGTAATTGAGATATTGACCGATTTGTTGGGCTCCTTCGACCCGGGTGAGTTGTTGGTAAGGACCGTTCGTCACGCCGTCGAGCAAAGATATGGCGGCGCAGAAGTATGCCTTCACGTCTCTCCTGTGAATGCTGATGCACTAAGGCGTGAATTCGCCGCGTTCGATGGAACGGATGGTCGGCCTAAGGTCAGAATTGATCCAGACCCGGCCGTGGGGCCCGACCAGTGCGTTCTGTGGAGCGAGTTCGGCAGTGTCGATTTAGGACTTGCCGCGCAGCTCCGCACATTGCGTCTCAGCCTTAATCCATCTTCTTAGGAAAGTAATCCGTGACCACGCAACGATCAGGCCATCATCAAGCGGCCGGAGAAGGAGATGTGCATGCGGCGATAGCATCTCTAAGATTCGCAGCAAAGGATGTCGATACGCGTGCCGTGCGGGGACGGATCACGCGTGCGATTGGCACCTTGCTCCATGCCGTGTTGCCGGGGGCCCATGTTGGAGAACTTTGCCTGTTGCAGGATCACGCATCCGGATGGTCACTTGAAGCGGAAGTCATCGGTTTGCTGCCGGACGGGGTGTTGCTGACGCCCATTGGCGATCTGGTCGGCTTGTCCCACCGCGCGGAAGTGCTCGCGACCGGGCGCATGCAGGAGGTGTCAGTCGGACCCGACCTGCTCGGCCGCGTGATCGATAGCTTCGGCCGTCCACTCGATGGCAAGGGGCCGGTAAAGACGGTCCACACGTGTCCGCTCCGCGGCAAGGCGCCCAACCCGATGAGGCGGCGTGGCATCGAGCAGCCGTTTCCGCTCGGTGTTCGCGTGCTGGATGGACTTCTGACGTGTGGCGAAGGTCAGCGGATCGGGATCTATGGAGATGCCGGTTGTGGTAAGTCGACGCTGATGTCGCAAATTGTAAAAGGCGCAGCCGCCGATGTCACCGTCGTTGCGCTCATAGGAGAGCGTGGACGTGAGGTGCGTGAATTCATCGAACGTCATATTGGAGATGCCATCGCTCGCACGATCGTTGTCGTTGAGACATCCGATCGATCGGCAATGGAGCGGGCGCAATGCGCTCATATGGCGACCGCACTCGCTGAGTACTTTCGTGATCAAGGGCTGCAGGTTGTTCTGATGATGGATTCGCTGACGCGCTTTAGCCGTGCGATGCGCGAAATAGGCCTTGCCGCAGGAGAACCTCCCACCCGGCGCGGCTTTCCTCCTTCCGTCTTTGCGCTGCTGCCTGGTCTGTTGGAGCGAGCCGGTATGGGTGAGCGGGGTTCGATCACGGCGTTCTATACCGTTCTTGTCGAAGGTGACGGCACTGGCGATCCGATCGCCGAAGAGTCGCGCGGCATTCTCGACGGTCATATCATTCTTTCGCGCGCGCTCGCCTCGCGAGAGCATTTTCCCGCCATCGACGTGCTGTCGAGCCGAAGTCGTGTCATGGATACGGTCGCCTCTGATCCACATCGCAAGGCGGCATCCGTCTTCCGCGATCTGCTCTCGCGCTACAATGAGGCTGAGTTCCTGATCAAAGTCGGTGAATACAAGCCGGGCAGCGATCCACTGACTGATCGGGCAATCGCTTCAATCGAAGAACTGCGCGCATTCTTGCGCCAGGGACAGGACGAGCCGTCTAGCTTTGAGGAGACCGTTTCATGGATGTCTCGTCTGACGGCCTGAATCTCGTGCAAGCGTCGAAATTGCGGCTGGTGAAAGACATGAGAGAGCGAAGCGCGCTTCGTGAATTGTCGAACATGGAAGCCAGGCGCCGAATTGCGGTCGAAGCGCTACAGCGAGCATTTGAGAATCTTGAAGGCGCGGAGAATCGTCGCGCCAAGGTCGAAGCTGAACTTTATCAGGAGTTGGCCTCGTTCGAGACGATGTCCGTGACCGAGCTCGATCGTCGCTGTCAACTCGTCCTTGGGCGACTGGCAGCAGAGATTGAATCGGCACGCCAGGCGCGTGAGCAGGCGCGCGTCGCGCATGAGCAGGCTCAGAGGACAGTGAATGAGGCGCGGACCATATGGGCCAAGCGTTCGGCGGCGAGCCAAAAATGGCAGGAGATTGAGGGCAATGTCGAACGCACTACCGCTGTCCGTTCGGAGTGTGCAGCCGAAATCGATGCCGAAGATGAGGTTTTGCTCCGGCATCAAGGTGACTCGCGCAGCTAGGCGGTCGGTGGCTCGAACTAATGGCTCGTTCTCTTATGACCTCGCGAGCTGCGCCCGTGGAACCTGTCGGTAAATGCCGTGGGTGAACCCGTACTATTTCAGCCAGCGGTAAAGTTGTCGCATCGCGTGGTCTCGTGGATCAACGAGGTCGCCGCACCGCGCACGGTTCTGCAGAGCCGCCTTGGCGACAAGCCGGTATCGATCCGAATAAACCGGCTTGTTTGGCAGGCCGAGCCATATGCCATGTCGATGCTCGACTGCGTATTTTGCGCCGGAGGCGAGACCGCTGTCTTGTCCTTGCCCCGCCTTCTCGTCGAGGCGCTGATTTCAACGGTCCAGTATGGCCTTGCTTTACCTTCCGACCCAACCCGCTCGCTGCTTCTCGAACTTGCTCTGGAACCTTGGCTCGCTCGATTAGAGATCATGCTCGCGCTGAATTTGCAGCTGATCCGCATCGAAGGCGCAACGGCCAAAGGCCCCTACTTGGAGCTCGACGTTACTTTCGGACAGCTGGCGGCCGAAGCCCGCCTGTTCTTGTTCGCGCCTCTTGACGGTCTGGTTCCGTCTGCGTTTCGTGTGTTAGGCGAGTTGATCGGCCAATTACCGCGAGATTTAGGCAGGATTTCTTCGGAATTGCCGGTCGTGATTGCGAGAGAGATCGGCTTGCTGCGGGCGCCCGTCAACCTTCTTCGTCAAGCACAGCCCGGCGACGCACTGCTGCCCGACGTCTTTCCATTTGCCCATGGCCAGCTCATCCTCGCTGCGGACAAGTTGTGGGCGCCGGCGCTGGTCGCGGGCGACAGACTTATCCTTCAGGGACCATTCCGCCTCCAGTCCCATCCTCTAAGGTATGCAAATATGACGATACGCCCCCAAGCGGAGCAAGCAATCCCGCTCTCGGAAGCCGACATCGACAGTGTTGAGATCACGCTTGTGTTTGAATGCGGCCGCTGGCCCATTCCGCTGGGTACGTTGAGAAGCATCAACGAGGGGCACGTGTTCGAGCTTGGCCGGCAACTGGACGGTCCGGTCGACATTGTCGCCAACGGTCAATTGATCGGCCGCGGCGACATCGTACGTGTTGGTGAAGCGTTGGGCATCCGGTTACGCAGCAGGTTGGCCGTCAATGGTTGACATTCAACCGAGCATCCTTGCGCTTGTCGCGGCGACCGTCGGCCTTGGCCTGTTGACATTCGCAGTCGTCACAACGACGGCGTTCATCAAGGTTTCCGTCGTTCTCTTCCTGATCCGCAACGCGCTCGGCACTCAGTCCATACCACCGAACATCGTTCTGTATGGCGCTGCATTGATTCTTACCGTATTCATAGACGCCCCGGTATTTGAGCAAACATACAACCGCGTGACAGAGATGCAGCTTCGTTACCAAACCGCCGACGACTGGTTGACCGCCGCCAAGGAGGGCAGCGAGCCGCTGCGCGCCCATCTCAAGAAGTTCACCACTGAGGAGCAGCGCACGTTCTTCCTCTCGTCGACGGAACATCTCTGGTCGGAGGAGATGCGCGGCAACGCAACAGCCGATGATTTTGCTATCCTCGTGCCGTCCTTTTTGATCTCGGAGCTTAAGCGTGCGTTTGAAATAGGTTTCCTTCTCTATCTTCCGTTCATCACAATTGACCTGATCGTGACCACAATTCTGATGGCCATGGGCATGTCGATGGTGTCACCAACAATGATATCCGTTCCTTTCAAACTTTTTCTGTTCGTCACAATCGACGGCTGGTCGCGGCTCATGCACGGATTGGTCTTAAGCTACGCATCTGCAGGGAATTGAGATGGACGAGGCCAGCATCCTCACCCACCTGAGTCGATCACTGGTCCTGTTCATGATCTGGGTTCTACCGCCGCTCCTGGCGGCCCTTGTGGCAGGATTGGGTATCGGCATCGTGCAGGCAGCAACCCAGCTCCAGGATCAAACCTTGCCGCTTACCGTTAAGCTCCTCGTCGTCCTCGCCGTGCTCGTTCTGTTTGCTCCGGTGCTGAGCGCGCCGCTGATCGAGCAAGCCCAGCATATCTTCACTGAGTTCCCCGCGCTCACAGCGAGGTATTAGTGCGCGGAACGCAAAGCTGTCTAAGTGTTAGCTATAGCGCGCGTTTGTCGGCCTTCTGTGAACCACAAAACGCGAGTTCGTCAGCTTATCGAAAGCTCGCCTCTCCAGCATGAGACGATAGATATCCGAACTGTCCTGTTCGGCTCCCTGAGCCTGCCGTATTCGAGAGGAAGAATGACCAATTCGGAAGTTTCTATCAATTCGATTTAGGTTTTGCTCACGTGATGTAATTACCTGCTGTGCCGTGGTCCTCGATGCATTGCCTGGCGAGTTGTTGACGCAGTGAACGGGCGAACCGCTTTGATTGCAAGCAGCTCCACGATTCTGGCGTTCTGGTGAATGAGCCTGCGAATGAAGGTGCCGCTCGAGACCGATCTCCGTAGACGGCGAAATTGATGGAAGCTTCGGGGGCCCTCAGACCTCCAAGCTGCGCTGTGCCCGGTGAGAGCGGTAGAAGCTTGGCTTGTAGGCCGCGCAGCGGCGCGATTTCGCCGGTGCTCTCATCGAATGGTCATACCTCTGCGCCGGGATGGCTGTAGGCATATGGATGGTTGAGGCCGAAGGCACCTGCCCTGTGGGAGGCCTGTCGCTCTGCAACCGCTGGAACACGAGATCTGCAGAGTTCTTGACGTCTCACATCATGGCGACGCGAGTGCGACGGTTGCATTAGCTGAAGGAAGGACGAGCTGAGCTCAAATGGATGCCTTGTCACCCACCGACACGCAAACTCTGATTCAGACTGCTGTCGAGTTCGTCGTGGCGGCCGGACTTGGCGCGGCCCGGGCCCTCGGCATTATGCTGGTTCTTCCGGTATTCACGCGACCGCACATTAGCGGGATTATCCGCGCAAGCGTGACGGTTGTGATTGGAGTGCCTTGCTTGATGCAGATCAGGAACGGCTTGCAGACACTAGATCCGGGCACCCGCATGATTGCGGTCTCGCTCCTCGGTTTGAAGGAGCTCTTTATCGGCCTGCTGTTCGGTTTTCTGCTTAGTATACCACTTTGGAGCATCCAGGCCGTGGGTGACAGCATTGATACCCAGCGCGGCATCTCCAGCCAGGTGGACGATCCTGCCACGCGCAGTCAAACCGCCCCTATGGGTCTCTTTCTCGGGACTGCCGCGGTTACGATCTTTGTTGTATCAGGAGGTCTGCAGACCATGGTCAGATGCCTCTATGGAAGTTATCTGATCTGGCCCGTGTATCGGCTGCTACCGCCCCTGACCCACCAAGGGGCAATGGAGTTTATCGGGCTTCTCGACCATGTCATGCATACGACCCTCGTGGTCGCCGGGCCCGTGCTGGCTCTGCTGCTTCTGATCGACGTATCCCTCATGCTGCTCGGGCGCTTTGCGCCGCAAATCAAGCTGAACGATCTGTCTCCGACCATCAAGAATGCCGCCTTTGGCATCATTATGGTCAGCTACGCCGTCTTCCTGATCGAATATATGGGAGCAGAGATCATTCAGTCCAACGGCGTGCTGGAGTGGCTCGAGAAGATCTTGAAATGAACGACACGAGCGAAGAGAAAAACCTTCCACCAAGTCACAAGAAGCTGAGAGACGCGCGTAAGAAAGGGCAGAGCCCGCGCAGCGCCGACTTTGTGACCGCGGCAAGCCTTTGCGCTGGTTTCGGCTGCCTGTGCTTCAGGGCGGGCCCGATCGAAGACGGATGGCGCGAAGCCGTGCGGCTCATCGACAAGCTGCAGGAACAGCCCTTCAACAGTGCGGCCCGGCAAGCGTTGGTCGGACTGATGGACCTTTCTATAATGGCCGTGGCTCCCATCCTAGGTGCGGCCTTGGTTGCGGCGATTCTGGCCGGTGTCTTGGCCGGCGGCGGGCTGACGATTTCGGTTGAGCCGCTTAAACCCAGCTTTGAGAAATTGGACCCCATCAAAGGGCTGAAGCGGATTTTCTCCCAGCGCTCGCTTGTTGAGCTTGGAAAGTCTATCGTCAAAGTGTTGATTCTTGGCGCTACGTTCGTTTTCACTGTGCTCGCAAGTTGGAGGGCACTGGTATACTTGCCCCTTTGCGATTTGAGCTGCTTTGGTTTTGTCTTTAAAGAGCTCAAAGTGCTGATCGCGATTGCTGCCGGCGCCTTTCTGAGTGGCGGCTTGGCCGATCTGTTCATTCAGCGTTGGTTATTCTTGCGCGACATGCGCATGACGCAGAGCGAAGCCAAGCGCGAGTCCAAGGAACAGGATGGCAATCCGCAGATCAAGGGTGAACACCGCAGGCTCCGCCGGGAGTCGGCGAACGAGTCTCCGCTCGGCATCCATCGGGCGACAGTGATACTGACGGGGCGAGCGACATTGGTTGGGCTGCGCTACGTTCGGGGCGAGACCGGCGTCCCGGTATTGGTGTGCCGCGGTGAGGGCGAAACGGCTTCACAGCTACTGGCGCGGGCGCGCGCCCAACGTCTAAGCATTGTCGAGGATCATGTTTTGGCGCGCCAGCTGATCCGAAAAGGTGCGATGGGCAAGGCCGTTCCGATGGAGTGTTTCGAGAGGGTTGCAAAGGCGGTCTTTGCCGCCGGCCTAGTTTAGCGTCGCGCAATACAGCGATGCTCAAATCTCTGGCCAACGACTCAACTGTCTCAGAACCGGATCTGCAAGCTGCACGATCCCAAGAAAAGGACCGAGCAAAGATTGGATTCCAGGAGGCTCGTCGGCCGATTTCAAGACTGATGTGGACAATGCCAACCGACGTCATGCTGCTCGCGTCTTACCAGCCGATTATTGGGTTTCTGGCGCAACCCGGTTATGCGTCTCATCGTCCAAATTGCTCCTGTTGCCCGCCGACGTGGCCCCGCGTGCGGTGAGGGGAAGCACTGCACGATCACCACTGGTCGGCATGACAGCACCATTGCCTAACAAGTCGCCAGGTTCATTGACCATGACCGCAAGGTTATTCCGGACTGAGCAGCCAAGGGTTGGATTGAACGAATTGTCGTTCACTGTAGGACCGACGATGGAGAGGGAGGGGCAGACCGGAGCATGGGCTTCGAAAGTGATCGCTTCGATCCTCACCCCGGAACGAGCCGGCAAATCCACACGAGAAGCAGATAGGCGAATGTTGTAGTTGGCAACGCCCATGGCGCGAGCCTCGTGGGCCACCTGTGCAATGAGTCTGGGTGGGCCGATGACGCCCACATGGAGGGCATCCCGCCGGCCGCGACTGGTCGCTGCAATAAAGCTCCGCAGCCGATCCCGTTCGGGGCCACGAAGGCTCTGCAGGAACAACACGCTACTCTTCTGCTCGACCTGGATCTCTTGGTCAGCCGGCGCCGGCTGGATCGAGGCAGTATTTGCGCAGCCCCCCAATGTTGCTCCAATAAGGATCGGGTAGCACAGATGTCGCAAAGTCATTTGGCGATCCTCATTCGATAATAAAGCCGGTACTGCCGGTCAATCCTGGTGCGCTGGCGCGAGGCGCATCGCGCTCTCGCGGCGGCCGGGCCACCGTGTTCGTCAATATCCGCCCCGCGTCTGAGGGCGGTGCGACGCGGTCGCTCGGCGCACTCATTCGGTTCGGATTCGGTCCCGGCCGCACGATGTAGGGCGTGACAATAATGACCAGCTCGGTTTCACGTTTCTGAAACGATGAGGAGCGGAAAAGCGAGCCTAGGATCGGCACATCGCCGAGCCAGGGAAACTCGCCGATATCAGTGTTGAAGTTGCGTCTGATGAGGCCGCCAATTGCAAAGCTCTGACCGCTGGCGAGCTCGACCACGGTGCTCGCCCGCCGAGTCGAGAGGGCAGGGACCGCCATGCCATTGATTTTGACTTCGCCTTCACTCGATAGTTCGCTGACTTCGGGCTTCACACGGACATTGATTTGATTATTGTTGAGAACCGTCGGAACGAACTCGAGGCTCACACCGAACTGACGAAATTGGACCGAAACCTGCCGGTTGTCCTGCATCACCGGAATAGGGAATTCGCCTCCGGCGAGGAAACTTGCGGCTTCGCCGGACATCGCCGTTAGATTCGGCTCAGCAAGGATTGAGGCGAGGTGCTCGCTCGCGAGAGCGTCGAGAACAGCGCTCAGGTTGGTATTGCCGGCGTTAAACCCAATCCCGATCGTGCCGCCGCCGCCGGCCGCGCCGGACCCGCCCCCTTTGCCGCTCACAAGGAAAGCGCCGTTTGGGCTCGATGCCGTGAAGTTGATGTTGAGATCCTTGACGGCGCTGCGGGAGACTTCTGCCACCCGTACACTGAGATTCACCTGCAGGGAGCCGGCGACCTGGATCTTGTTGACAACCAGCGCGCCCGCGCCAAGAAACTGCTCAGTGACCTTCCTGGCGGTCTCGACCACATCCGCATTAGGCGCCGTACCACTAAGGATCGCGCCGCGCGGGGTATAGCTGACCTGAATTGGATAGTCGCCGACCTCGGCCTTCAGCGCGGCCCGCAGATCCTCAATCGGTTGGGTGACGACAATACGCAGCTCGGCGAGAGCCTCTCCGTTGTCGTTCAAGGCAAACAGGCTCGTCCGTCCGGCCTTTTTGCCAAACACGAAGATCGTGGTGTTCGATGGCGCCTGATAATCCGCAATCGCCGGGTCGGCTATAAAGATGCTCGCAGCCGGTCCGGTTAGATGAACTGTCTTGCCCTGTGAGGAGGTAAGGTTGATCGTGCCCGTGGTGCTGCCAGGCGCCGCACGTGGCGGTTCCCCTTTGCCATCCCGCTTTGTCTGAGCTGTGACTGCAGGCGGAAATAGCAGAGCGAGAGCGCACAGGACGTAGCAGAGGCGGGTAAAAGCGGTATAGTGCGAGCCGCTGGCGACCATCGGCGGCTCGCCGGCGTCATTGTTAACCACGTTCAAGGGAGTGCTGCTTTCAATTTGATCGGCTAGGCAGCCGATGCTGCGCCGATGAGTTCAAGGGTGTAACCGACACCGCGCGCGGTCTTGATCCTGAGCGTTGCACCCGCTTGGCTCAAATGCGTGCGTAAGCGATAAATCCCGACTTCCAGCGCATTGGTCGAGACCTCATCGTCAAATGCATACAAGCTATCTTCGAGCGATGCGCGCGGCACGGTACGGCCGGCGCGGTTGAGCAGATGTTCAAGAATGCACACTTCGCGGCGCGCAATTCTCAGTATTCGACCACCAACCGAGACTTGTCTCGCGATCGGATCGAAATGCAGATTTCCGAATGTCACCACCGGCGCCATCATCTGCGTTGACCGTCGCAAAATAGCTCGCATGCGGGCAATGAGTTCGTCGATAGACACGGGCTTGGGCAGAAAATCATCCGCGCCGGCGTTGAAGATCGCAATACGCCTACTGAGATCATTGAGATTGCTCATCATCATTGTCGGCATAGACCGCCCTTCGCGCCGCAACTGCTTTAGCCAGTCCAATCCGTCTCCATCCGGCAAAGCCAATTCGAGCAGGACCATGTGGTAGTTCGCGCAATCGAGCGCGGCCGCGGCCTCATCCAGCGTGCGTGTCACGTCAACGGCGAAGCCGCGATTTAAGAGTCCGTCCTTCACGTCGCGAGCGAAGTCCGCGTGATTATCAACCAGGAGAATTCGCATTTCATCGCCTTTCGTCCATCCACGCCATGACCTGAGCACGTCACGATCAACCCTGGGGCTCGATGCAACTGAGAGGCGGGTGCACTGATGTGAATTTGAACAGCCCGAACCGAGAGGCCGGAGCACGTCCACAGACGATCGATATCTGCGGATCCCTCGTCATCGGATGGTCCGCGGACCGCCGCGGGCTTCTTACGCTGTCGGCGGCGCTCAACATGCCCCGCACGCCAGCAAGAGATCCGATCTCGTTTGATGACTGTAGGCCGCGGTAGCCTGCTGACGCCTCTGCAGGCCGCTTACAACCGTTCTTCCATGCACTGCGCCGACGCCTGCCGCGCGATTAGAATGAAGCCGCGCAACCGAAACCAAAGCGTGGAAGACGATCGAATTTGTGACCGAACGAATGAGCCGAACCGACATTTAGAAACTCTCCGAATTCGTCTTGATCCGCGGTCAATCTTGCTGGGCTGTTGAGCCGTCCTGTCGTCGAGGTGACGACGATGCAAGTTCTTCCGCATTCGAAGACACTTTACACGGCGCATCTGGTTGGTGGCTTCACTAGCCGAGATGCACGGTACAAGCGATCAATGTCGCTCTCGGCTTTGTGAACACCCTCCCCGCAGTCCTGCCTGGCGCCAGAATGATTGGTACTCGAAATTTAAGTTGGCGTGTGCCCGTCAACGGCGACATAGCGACCACCAGCATACTGCTCGCGCGCCGCATCTTGCCGTTCTTGCGGGGCGATTGGCACTACATCCTCTGATCTGCGCATAAACGATGTCGGAAGCTGGCCCCGGGGAGGAGCAACGTAGCAGCGTGACGGGGAGGAGCGGCGGAGCATTGTGCTTTTGAGACGTTCGCAATTCTTGCTACCTGTCAGGAAGAGTTCACGCGAGGGGGTTTGTGTCGCGGGCTGTCGTAAATCCTACAATCTGACGCAAGGTGAGATTCAAGTACCTTTGGCCACTGCTTGTAACATTCCTCCGCGAAGTGGCCAGGCAGTCCGAAGCGGGGACGATGCACTCCCGACCAGACCATCGAGCTCTGGCAACGCTCGTCTCTCTCGCTAATGTCATGAGCATTTCGTCGATCCAATTAAGGCGGAGCTTAAGCCAAAGCCGATGACAGTGGATGAGGGCACTCGTCTTTGCTGGGACTTAAGGCGGGACGTCACGTTGGTCCGACTGACCTCATGCGCGACAACTTAGCAAAGAGACGCTGGCGAACCGTGTGATGCGTCTGTGTGAAGAGCGGGCGCGAACTTCTGGGATGCAGAGGGCGCAAAGGCGCAAGGCCCGCTAAGCGGCAAGGGACGGTAGAACAAGCGATTGCCACACGACATTCTTGAATGCTGCCTCCATAGATCGCGATCGATTATGAGGCTTTTAGGCGAGATCGGTAAAATCGATTGTTTTGATGGAACGCATCCAGGTAGCGAATAGTCCGTGTGCGGCCACATGGTTTGCCGCGGAGCGATGCCTCCTTGATCTTCGCCATTTGATTCATTCGCGCGCCAGCTCTTTTGATTGATGCGCTGACAACGGCATGTCAAATTGCGAAGGGATCGATGATCCGCCTTGCGCGGCGGCGTCATCTGGGCTTCAAGCCAGGTGTGCCGGCGGCGATCGGATCGATGTTGGCAAGTCCGCGGCACCCTGATGATAGCGGTGGAGGAGCGAATAAATGGTGCGAGCGTTTCCCCGAGAGAGCGTCAGCTATTCTTGGGATGGGCGCGCTTAGTCCTTGCGCATTTATTCGCAAAGCGATTGTCGATGTCCTGAAACGGAGCCGCAGGGAGCAATGTTCCTTAGGATGGTCGTGTTGGTGACCATGACGGAACGTCTGCGCGTGGCGCGCTCGCCGCTTGTCTAGTCATTCCTCTCCAGTTTTCCGCTTGTAGGGGTTTTCTTCGTTTGCGGTTCGGTAGCTGTCCAAATTACCGCCCAGGAACAAGCGTTCGGTCTCTCGTGTCGGCGTTCTGCCCAGAGAGCACATCAGATCCAGGTCCGCATCGATGTTGTCCTGATCTTCCGCATTCATCCTAAGGCCAATAGTGCTTAGTACGTCGTCGGGCGTCCAAACTGCGGATTTCGGTACGGCGTATGTGTGTAGCATGTTCGCATTGTTGGCGATCGCTCTTGCCCAGTGGTCAACCGACACGGTGAGTTTGGATGGATCTTCGACAAGTGAGACAAATGGAGAAGCCGTTGTCTTGCCGCGCATGTGCCATCCAGCCTGGCGCGCCCGATCCAGGGGATATCGTTCCACAGGATCTCCAATGGAGGAATGATCCCGCGCCGTGTTGCGGACATGTGATATTGCAGTTGTGCTGGTCTCTGCCCTCGGTTTGCAATCTGCGGGTTGATTTTGGAAACGATGCAGCTTGAGATAGGACGATCTCTCTATGTTTTCGAAAATGCGGTCCCGATCGATACCGTCCTCTCCCGGTGCAGTTGCTGGTGCCCATCGGGCTGATTGCTGTTCGGCCAGAGCTATCTCCTTCTTGAGCGCTTCAAGCGTGGCACCTGTCAACGTTGCGGCAAGTTGGGCGCGCGCTCGGACAAATGATGCGGCGGGATAATGAGTGGACACCGGCGCCGGCTCATTTTGCGAATTCGATGGTCCAGGGGCGGGAGTAGATATTTGGTGAGCCGAATGCAAACCATGCAGTTGGCTTTCGAAGTCTGCTTGATCGTCCGACAACCGCACCGGTGAGATGGCCTGAAGGCCCAATTCATCTGCTTGCGCATCTTGAGCGTCAATCAAGGCCTCGGCGGCATGTTGTGGATCGATGTTCATCCGTTTCCTCGCAATATAATAGTTGTTCGTGAGTATTCATTGCAAAAACAGCTTTCGAGAAGCTGACGGGCGGGAATTCTGGTGCTTGTTTCAGCTGAGCATCGGCGAGTGTACCGAGGCGAGCTCGGCCGGACCCAATGCCGCAAGTTGGCCCTACACTATTTGGGCTGAGGTAAGCTCAGCTGCCTGCGTGGGGCGCGTCGTTCGTGGCATCCCAACTCCGGACTTGTGCTCAGGCGACGGATACAGGAGCTGTTTGAGGGGCTGATGGTTCTGCTCATCTGTCATTTCGCGCGATGACACTCGCGAGGAGGCAAGTTCAGAGAATCTGACCTACGATGTTGTGATGTCGGAATAGCCGTCACGACCACTTGCGTCGGTTTGCGACCGATTGTCTTCTCGAAATGCAACGACGCTTCATGTCTGTGGTCCGTCAAGCGCGTTGCGACGATCGCATCTTGTGACGTTTCGCTCACGCGAACAGTAGTTCCTTGGAGGAAGAAGAACATATGAACTTAACCGGCAGAGCCCTATTGATCCTGTTGTCCATGCTTTCTGCGACCACCGTGAGCACGCTGGCAAGAGCAGATGAGACCTCGCCGAAATACGCTAAGGTGCTCAATGCCCTGCAGACGGGCAAGAGCGTGAAGCTGATAATGGATATGGCCCGCTGTACTCCCGCCGAAGGGGGCAAGCCCAGCTCTGCTACGCTAGCCGGATTGGCGATCAATGCCTTCAGGGTGACTGCCCAGAATGGCATCAGCTTTGCCAATGCGCATCAAACTGTGGATAGCTCTGGACATGCTGTGACGGAATACATTCGCCATAGCCTCAGCCGCGACGGCAAGCTTACCGTGCGGGCTTCCAAGCTTGTCGTCGGAAGCACCGAACTGGTGAACCAGGGCGAATTCATCTGCGAAGTGCCCGATGGGGCGAGGTTCATCTGGTAGCAGAAAGAACTGCCCTGGTCTGAATGCGCATTGGCTTTGACTGTTTTAGCGGTCTGGCCGCATCGCAAGCCGTCAAATGATGATCCTCGACAAGTAACGACGGCCAGATCGCTTCTGGCCGTCTTTTCGCGGCGGTGCCGATGATGCGCGAAGTGCGTCGGTGCGCTCGATACGCCCTCGAGGGGCGGGTTGTGGTCATCGGGTCTTATTGATCAGAAAGCCGTTGCGGCTATATATCGTATTGCGAGATGCTAGGCCCTCTCCGATAGAGCACTTGAACAAGTTATCTTCGCACTTTGTACGCGTCTCCTGTGGGCACATAGTGTTGATCAAATTGTTGGCTGCGATGAATACGACCGATAGACAGTCAAGCCAGTGAGTGACCACGCGCTCGTGTTTCCTTCTCCCGAGCGCTTTCGGCTGAAAGGCCGCGACGCCGAGTTGGCTTAATAGTTTGAGTCATGCATCCTACTTGAGATCGCGTTGGATCTGGCCTAGGGCGTTCACGCATAGTCTGGCCCTCGTTCGGTCGCAGGTCCAACGGCGCTGGTGCCTGCTTTGGTCAGGCGGTCCCATCGCAAGGACGACGTCCCTCGTTCAACCAAATTGCGGCCGATGGAAGAGAAGAACGCCGCCTCCGGCGAGGCTTTCAGCCCTGTAGGGCTCTCCGTGGATCAAAAAACGGGTCATTGGGACATCCTGGTTCGGCAGGAGACCCAAATTTTGGAGCATGTCGACCATGACAGGCGAAGCTTCTCGGGGGCCGTGCCTCCAATCATTACCAAACAACTCTCCGAGCTCCAGTAATTGCGGAGCCGGCTGATGACCCGGCGCCGGTTCGGCAGGCGGGGGGAGAAGATGAGGCGCCAGTGCCGAAGTAGCGCTCTTTTGCAAATCGAAGGAGGCCGGCAGACCGAACCCTGTCGCAAGACCGTAGACATCTGAAGCTGCCTCGGGCGCGGCGGGCGCAGCTTCATCTGGTAGAACGAGGCGAGGGTGATGAATGAGCTGAACGTCGTTGCGGCCTTCCGGTCCCAACACGGCCGTATAGCGTTCGCCGGAAATTTTATAGTTCATGAAGGGATATTTCGCATCAGGCAAGAAGTCCCACTTTCCCAACGTGGACAACATCAGCTCGGGTGCATGCTGGGTGCCATGCGAAAAGTCTTTGGGCACGGCGAACGACACGTCAAATGTATCGCCGACGGCGGGACGACGAAGATGGATGAGTTGAACGTCATGATAGCCTTGCGGGCCTAACACGGCCGCATAGCTTTCACCGCCAATGTCGAAGCTCCTTACCCGCTGTGTTGCATCCGGCAGCAAACCCCAGCGCCCCAGCTTGGAGCGCATCATATCTGGCGCGGGCTGGGTGCCGTGCGAGAAGGTCTCTGGAACGACCAAAGAAGCATCGAAGCTATCAGTGGCCGCTGGGGGCGGCTGCTCTAGCATGGCTGGGGCCGCATCGTCTCGGCGCGTCATCGGTGCAGGGTCCCGTGCAGATGCAGGATTTTGCGACCAGGCGCCGGGTTGCCAGGCTTCGGCACCGAAAAGATCTTTCTGGCCGATACTTGGCGTAGAAGGGGCGGCGGCTGACCACATTTCCGACCAAAACTCCGGCGCATCGAGATCGTCAGCAAGGAGATAGCCCTCAAGATCCACGGCATTAAGCGAAGCCTCCTGAACGGCACTTTGCACAGCCGAGCCGGTGGCTGAACTCATTGGCTGCCACCGCACGGGAGCATCGAAAGTCATGGCTGGCGGCAGCAGCTCCCGATCCGCAGCCTCGGAAAGCTCTTCTGGGGCGACACTTTGTACGGGCCAGTGGGCACTTGAATTCATCCCCGGCCACAGCACCGGTGCAGTGAAGTTAATTTCTGGCGGCAGGTCATCGCGATCGGGGGCATACAAAAACTTGGGCCCCGAACCATTGTTCGTGCGAGGGAGAACGCATGCTTTGCCCAGACGCCGGTGAAAGCAAGCTGGAAACAGGAAGCTCGCCGCTCCGGTCGAAAAGCACATCCTCGGCGACACTTTGCTCGGGAAAATGAGCTGCCAAACCCATTTCTTGCCAACGCTGCGGAGCATTGAAACCGTGGTCTGAGAATTGTGAGCCCCGATGCACTGCGCTTTGCAAAGACCGCTCTTGATCGGGGGGCTGGGCGGCCGACTCGGCGGCTGGCTGAGCTGGCAGACGCAACGTGCTTGCTTCAGGCCCCGAATTGCTTTGCCTCACGAGTGCCCGATAGTCGCGAAGCCGATTCAATGCGGAGATGAGTTTCTTGTCGTTTGAAATTTGGATTCAGCATAGCCGAGCAAGGCCTTGTGACTGAGCTTAGCCATCGACAAAGGTCGGAGTGCCACCGCCAGCTTCCGGAGACTACTGGCATAATTATCGGCAAGTTTTTGCTTTATTGGTCGACCAAAACGTACCTTTGCGGCTTCCCTGATGAGCCGGTCGTCTTCCTTGGACGGGCGGTAATGGCTCGTGATGGGCCGAGCGGTGGGATCAATCTCGCGATACTGACTAACCGACGATAGGGCGGCGAGAATAACTTTGTCGTTTGGCAGCAGCTTCTTGGCGCGGTCAAGCAACGTATCGCCATCGAGCCCGGCGATCGATTGGCCGGACTTCTTGAGCTCTTCAGCGAGCTTGCGAAGCCGACGATCATAAATTTCGACGGTGGTCGCGTTCGGGTGTTGGCCCTCGCCTGAGGGCCGCGCCAGACGCCGCCTGGATGAGGCGATCATCTTCCGCAGCGATCTTATAAAGGTCGCTGTGGGGGTAAGTTGGACCGAGCTGTCGCGCCTCTCCCAGATGCTGCTCAAATGCCGCTTGTGGCGGCTGTTGTGGCCGTTGCACAGCGGCATCGGATTCGGCGAAAGTGTTGCGGGCTGGGTTGATATCGGTGAGTCGGTCCATGGTCTCTTCGTAGGCAATCGCTGTCTGGTTCCATGCTACGAATGTTAGCTTTCCAAAATCTGACATGACCCGAGGGAC
>NZ_LBJW01000012.1:0-41789 GCF_028128865.1 Bradyrhizobium sp. CCBAU 11357
GTATGCTGCCAAAAATCCCTTGCATCCGCGGGGCCGTCTATACATGAAGCTTTCGATGAAGCCATTCTGCATGGGCTTGCCGGGAGCGATATAGTGCCAGGCGACGCGACTCCGATCGGCCCAAGTCAAGATGGCGTTGCTGGTGAGTTCGGTGCCGTTGTCGCTCCGTAAGCGGCTACGCTTCATGCTCTGGTCCTCGTCGTGGGCCAGAACGAACTTCAAACTGGATTAGGCCCCGGGGGCAAGGTCAGCGGCCACGATGCCCAAATCACCGTCGCGTCTTCATCTCCGGCCAGAAGCGCGGCGTCTTCGGTGTCATCAAGCGGGAGCTGCGCCGTCGCTCTGCCATCGAGCCCATCATCGGGCACATGAAGGCCGAAGGCGACCTCGGCCGCTGCTACCTCAAAGGCCGCGCCGGCGGCGCCGCCAATGTCGTCCTCTCAGCCGTCGGCCACGACTTCCGCCGCATCCTCGCCTGCCTCAAGAACTCTTGGGCCTCTTTCTGGAGTTGCTAATAGCGAACGCTCGCCACTCCAACACAGCTCAATCCGGCTTCTTAACTCAGGAGTTGGAGCCTGTGGGAGCCCAAGGTGCGGTTCATTCGGCCACTGGATCCGGATGCGAAGAAGACCGATGCCGTACCACAAGCGGCACTCTATCGAGTCGTTTAGCTAGTCTCGTATCGGCTCACCTGCGCCCCGCGCTGCGTTCCGGCAAAAGGATACCCTGGATGGGCGCTAAAAGCGGAACCTAACAGGGACTTGCAGAACGCAGGCGTGAGCTTGCCGCGATGGATCACGACGTCTTCGTGACCCGTTGCAGCTCGAGCGTTCTGCCAGAGGCGATTGTAGCCGCGCTGTTCGTTGGATTTCACGTGGCAAGCGGCAAACTTGGCGTCATCCAATGTCGTTAACTGCCACGCATAGACCGGCCGCTTCGTATGGATGTGCACCCACATCGGATTCACCGTACCATTGCGCAGTGGCGTAGGCTGCAGCTTGATCTCGAACAGCGTTCCTGGCTCCCCCTTCAACGCGCGCGGTATCTCCAAGGGAGCCAACTCCTCGGCCGCCTGCAACCGTTCGAGGTACTTCTGCGAGGGAAACGCATAGGTTTTCATGCAATCGATCCCGATCGAAGCCTTTTGCGCCTTCAAAGCACGTGCCTGCCCCTTAACCTCCGACAACATCGCCTTGAGGCGGACTATTTTTTTTGCACTTCGGGCACTTGCATAGGCGTGAGTAGGCCGCGTCGGCGAGGTTCGTCCAGCGCGGCTACACAGGCCTCAATCTCCGCGGATTGGCTCTGCAGCCGCTCAACCACGGTGTCCACGACGTGCTCGGCATCTTCGGGCTTCATGTGGCGCGCATGCGAAATGGCTCTTTGCTCACTGCGCAAATCGGTTCGCAAGAGTTCGTCCAATCGCGCGCCATCGAAGGAGACACTGACGCGCCTGCTCGCGCAGCCTGCCATATCGCCAAGTGTTCCCTCGCCGACGATGACATCCTCGTATGCGCCTCCTCCGCGCTCGCGAGTTTCTTCGTGCCCAGATCCGAGAGCACAATAACCTTGGTGGTTCGCGTCGTGTCGGCGTCGGGCCTAGCGAGCTGCGGCTCGGGCTGCCCGGCTGCCGAACTCCCCGCACCTCCGGCCTGCCTGCGCTTGCCCTTCCCTTTCCTGCGCGCTGGACTGCCTTCGGCCGCCGGGTCGTTGCCGGCAGCGTCGGCCGGTAACGCAAGGCCAGCCTCCGTTGGCGGTGCAATCATGGCTGGCTTCGGCTGCACTGCTAGGAGGCGCATGACCTCATGGGCAGTGACCCACGATCCTTCCACGATCTGATCCAACAGATCCAACGGAAGCTCGGGACTTGCTTCCTTATTCCTTAGCTCGGCAACCATGTTGGGCAACGCCGACGCAAATTCCGATAGCCGCTCCATGACCCCTTCCAGAACGGCACAGTGCTCCGCGTCGAGGGCTTGTCCTTTGCTCTTCAGAACAGCGTCGCCCGTTGAGAGGAATGCCGGAACAACATCGCCCATGAAGGTTCCAAGTAGACGTGCCCGACCGTTCTCACCCAAGAGGATTTGCCTGAGGGCCGGGTCGAGCGTGCTCGCAGATGCACGCACCTCGTATTCAGTGCCCAGCCGGTATGCAGCCGTAGTGTCGCCTGTTCGGCCTGTCGCATTTCGGCCGTTGCACTTGGCAAGTTGGCAGTGGCTGCGCAGACGGACTGCATCCGTTCAGAGCGCAATGCCTTCTTTTCCCACCACTCCGTGCAGGCCAAATAGTGTTTCGCCGCACTGGAAGCCGCTCGGATCAGTTGGTCGGGCGGAGCATTGGATTGGCGCATCCGCTCGAGTATCTTTCCCGCATTCTCCCTACGCTGCTCCAAGGCGTAGATAGTCGGTGCGGCCAGCGCGTTGCATTCGTTCCCCGCGTCCAGAGTCCGGTCACGAACTCGGCGAGCCTGATCTACGCAAAGAATGCTGCGCGCCACATCTGGAGACAGGCTCGCGTAGTAGTCCAGAACTGCTGCGCCTGCTTTGACAACCTGATCGACCAGCTCTTGCGCCTCAGACGAGCTCTGAGCGCCCATGGCAGCACTGTGGCAAGCATCAAGTTCCTCAAGCAGGCCATCCATGTTTTGTTTCGCTGCGTTGATCCCCTCACCGCTTGAGGAAATGGGGCCAGCCAGACCCGAACCTGAGGGCACGCTCGCGAGCGTCGCCATTCTATCTTCAGGCGCTAAGCACATCCGCTCCAAGACAGAGTTGAAAACTCGGTGGCCTTCCGCAGGGACAAAATTTGGCTCCGAATGCGCACTGCTCGATCCCGACGTGCTGTCGGCTCCTGCAGCCCCAACGTGCGCTTCCCCAGGTCGGCCAATGCCCGTCATGTTCCATCTCCCATACGGTCAACAATGCGCAGCGTCCCTGGGCGTCGTGGCCGCGGTATCCCTTGTCGACATAGGCCCGCTCGATCGCGCAGCCGGTGAGTGTCTCGGTGCGGTCGATGACGTCCCGCAAGGTGTGACCGTCGTACGGGTTGTCGGGTAGCGCCCTGGCGTGCAGCACGAACAGGCCCCCGGGAGAACGGCGGTTGTTGGTGACGATGGAGGCTTTGACGCCGAACTCGTAAGGCGCGGCTGCTTTGCACTTGCCGATGCACTCCACCTCCGGGGCGTGGAAGGAATAAAGCTTGAAGCCGCGCTGGCGCTGCTGCTGCGAGCGGATCTGCGAGGCCCGGCTGAGCGGGAGGGCGAACGTGTTCTCAAGCACAGCCTGACCTTCGTCGACTGCGCAGGATGCGCAACTGCCGCTGATGCCGCTTGAATTGCTTGGCATGGCCGTAGCGTCCCGCCATCATTGTCGCGGTTTTGGCAGTGCGCAGATAGGAATGCCGCAGCTTGACCCCGTGGCTTCCTCGCCAGACGGTTGAGCCGCTTCTTATCGTTTCCGATAAAGCTGCGGCATTCTTCAACGCCTGGGCAATCGACGAAGAGCGCCACACTGACGGATTCATCCGGATCATTGAACTTGTCGCCAATGAATCCGAAAAGGATCTCCGGGAGAGATTAGACGCTCGATGTCATGATTTTGGTCCGGTCATGGAACACCTGAAGGACGAATTCTCTCTATTGGCCATGATCGCATTTGATGAGATGTGCACTTGCCGCGCCTATGCAGCGGAAAAGCCGTTTTATGACACACTTGGGAACAACACATTCCATCATTGGCTGCGGGAGGTAATTGCCGACGAGGCCGTCCACTCGATGAACGCCGTTAACGTTATCCGCGCGCGCTATCGCGACCGCATTAGCCAAGTCGGCACAATTCTCGATAACCTAATCCGCGCGGCCGATAATGTGCGCTATTCTGGCACCTTCGTCCTGGACTACTTCGGCGCAGTGTACTCCAAGGAGCTGCTCGCCGACTCCCGTCGCGCGACCATGAGAAATATTGCCAAGCCACTGTAGAGCGAGTTCGGTAACAGCGCGCCGCCGAAAGATGCACCGACGTCATATCGCCGCATAATCCACTTTTCTGCAAGTTTCCCATTTGATCAGTTGACGCCATGTTGTCCTACGGCGTTGAGCGCAACGTCGTGTTCACGACATGGAGACGGTCACCTTTGTCCAGAATAGTGGCGCCGGTTCTATTTTGTGTCTAGTTGGCGTGCGCGGCCGTGAGTACGCCACCCCGACAATTGGTCCGACCCTTGCTCTGCTGGCTCCCCGCTTTGTCGGATTGTCAGCCACAAACATGGATCAGTATGGAACGAAAGGCGATGCCATGAACCGGATTCCGGTCACCGCCAAGGCGGGAGGTAACACCGCTAATTCCTCCAACTTGACGACGCCCACGCGCTGGCGATCGAGCACAGAACGGATGATAGCACGGATTTATATCTTCCGAAGAGGGTAGCGACGTTGCCGACGCGGTCGGATTAGATCGACCAGCTGGTTTCAGGCTTCACAAAGCCTGCAGGTGGTCGATGATCCCGGATCATCGCACACCTGCTGTGACTCAGATGATCTTGTATAAGGTCAGTCCCGCCGACGAGCCGCCTGGCAAATCGGGCTTACGCATTTCCTCGAACACCTGATGTTCAAGGGCGCCTCCAAACACCAGGCGAATGAATTCTCCAAGGCCGTGCTGCGCGCCGGCGGCAATCAGAACGCCTTCACCGGATTCGACTACACCAACTACTTCCAGCACGTGCCGCGCGAGTACCTCGGCAAGATGATGGAATTTGAAGCCGACTGCATGACCGGTCTCGCTTCTCAAAGATGAGAACGTGCTGTCCGATCGCGACGTCGTGCTGGAGGAGTTCAATAAGCGCGTCGCCAACCATCCAGGTGAACGGCTCGCTGGCCCTTCGATCCACCACGCTCGCATTCTGACGCTACGTAAGATACGATCGCTTCATAGAGAGCGACAGCGATAGATAACGACGGCAATAGCAACGATCACCACAGACTGACCGTTGATTCTTGGCGACGCATTCCAGCCGCCCACAAACCTCACGTAGATCACCAGTACAAGCGATTTAATCACCTTCTCGGGCCTGCTTCGTCGTTGTGATCTAAGGACATCACTCGCTTCATGTTGAAAACGTTCATCGGCAGCAGAGCTCTCGCATCGAAGATTCATTGCCCCTTCTTTCTGCCATCTTCGCACCCAAAGCAGAGACGCGCCGGCGGCGCAGCTTGCGCCCGGCAACAGCGAGTGTCTCAGGAGATTTCTATGGTGAAGCCAGTTGTAATTGTGGTAGGTGCGGACAAGGGTGGAGTCGGCAAAACGACCGTATCACGAACGCTACTGGACTACTTCAGCGTCAACAACGTGCAAACGCGTGCCTTTGACACGGAGTCGCCACGGGGAACGCTGAAGCGCTTTTATCCCGAGATCACCGAGATCGTCGACATGACGACGACGGCGGACCAGATGAAGATCTTCGATACACTGAACGCAGGGCTTTCCGTCACTGTCATCGATGCTCGCGCAGGGTTACTATCCTCTGCGCTGGCTTCCTTGCGCGACATCGGATTTCTGGACTCGGCGCGGTCTGGCCAGATCACGTTTGCAGTGTTCCATATTCTGGGATCATCTATCGCTTCGCTAGACGAGATCGCAGAGACCGCGACCTTCATGAGCGGCGCGAAGTACTACCTCGTCAAGAACTTTATCAACGACACTCAATTCTTCCAGTGGGATCAAGCGACGTATAATTCCTATTTTCACCGCATCAAAAATGCGACTGAGTTGGTGATACCGAAGCTGAACGAGATGGCATATGAGCAGGTGGAAGTCGCATCCGTGCCTTTTGTAGACTTCGTCGCAAACAAGGGCCGCAACGATGAACCCGCGAACAATTCCTTCGTACTTCGCGGCTATGTCCGACACTGGCTGACAAATGTCTGGAGCGAGTTTGATCGCATCAACTTGACGGAATTGGCCGGCGCCAAGTCCGCGACCCGCTCCGGCGAGAAGTAGCGCATATTCGGTGAGCTGGGCCCACGCACGAACCGCAATTGACCTGCAGGCTATGTTAGCGACCCCCATCTACATTATCTGCTCTCCTAGCCCGCAGGTCGGCAAGACCCTCATAGCCCGGCTCATGAGCGAGTTCTTGTTGCTAAAGAACGGCACAGCGCTGTCGTTTGATGTCAACCTAAATGAGCCGTCGCTGCTCGACTACCTGCCCAAGATCACAGAGACCTCGGATCTGATCGACACTTACGGTAAGATGCAGCTGATGGACCCTCTTATTATCCACGACGGTGTACCCAAGGTCATCGATCTCGGCTTTCACGCGTTCGAAGAGTTCTTCAAGATGTGCGAGGAGATCGGCTTCATAAAAGAGACGGCGCGCTGCTATGTCGCTCCCATAATCCTCTTCGTCGCGGGCGCTGAACGCATTTCCTTTCGTGGTTATGAAATGCTGCGGCGGCGAATTCCGGCGGCGTCGCTGGTCACCATCCACAATGAGTTCGTGCTGCGCGGCGAGTTACCTGAGGCGATGGATGGCGGCCGGGTGCTTCGGATTCCCGCGCTTCCGCTGTTCCTCAAGAGATATATAGACCGACTTAGCTTTTCTTTCACTGGCTATCTGCGCAACGAGAAGGATTGGTCAACGGAGCTTCATCAATGGATCAGGCGGAACTACAGCATGTTTCGGGACCTGGATTCGAGCGTGATGCTGCGGACGTCCTATCGATGTCGGGGCACGGACATCGACAGTCTACGCTGCACGCGGGCTACTTGAGTTTCCGGTCGGCTCGGCATCATTCGTCGGGCTGGAGCCTTCTGCGTGCCGGACACGGATTAATGCTCCCCAGTCTTCGGTTTCTGTTCGCGGACCACCAATTCGGGTGCAGCGCAGGAATTGTGCAAATCACACGACGGCAGCGCCGTAAAACACGATTATCTGCGACGATTTCTCGTCACACGCGCGGTGCGGTCGTGATATTCGCCTGAGAAATGGTAGGAGTAGCGACTCATCGTATCTCACTATCCGGCAGCAGTGCGGAGCCAAGGAATGGGGCTCGATAAGGTCCCGATGCTTGACTTTCTAGGACGAAGCGAACCACATCGGTGATGACTTCAATTGACGATACGTTAAGTGAGATCAGATGGCTACGGAGCGAAATCTGGCGCTGCCGTCGACTACTTAAAAGCGGCCCATCTGGGGCGGAGCGCAAGATCATTCAGAAGCGTCTGACTGAACAGCTTGCTGCGTTTGAATACCGCTTGGCGACGGCATTTCCTTTGGCCCTGAGCGCTAAAATGTATTCGCCCCAAAGCACTACAATCAGGCGCACCGACTCCCCCGAGGCTCCCACCCCAAGCGCAATGCCATCAAGCGATCCCTTCGGGAGGTCGATGGGCAGCTGACAAGGAGGGTTTTCCTAGCCCTACCTGTACTTTGAGCCTAGCAGGTCGGGTCCAAGCTAACTCACCGCTGGAGCAGCGCTGTAAAGTCGTACTGCTACACTCCACAATTCTAGGTTCAGAACGGATTACATCTTCGTAACACGCAGGCGCACGATCGATCTTTGATCGAGCCCTACTGGTTCAGGGAGCCCAGTCTTCTGATGGATGAACGGTGGCTGGGTAGGCTGACGCTTCCGGACAGACCGATATTCGGCCACCCAGGCTAACCAAACTCCGGCGCCCGCCGGCCTGAACTCATCGCGGCCGCTCGGCTTTTGCAGCTGCCACTCAGCACCCTCACTCTCGATGGAGGACAAGCGGAAACCTGTTGAGATGTCGCATCGACCCGTGATTTCTCTCTGCCGCAGTTGGCATCATTCGGCGGCATTCGCTGCGCAAGTTCTTGAAATTATCCCTAAGACAAAAAATAGCCACGTCCACATCGCTACGCCCTGTAAACCGGTCACAGAAACGCATCATGTCAGGTCTGCACGACGTCAAGACCTGCTCGGCCCGCCGATCTCGCGCATGTGCGTGTCCTGTCCACCGCGTGACTGCGACCGCGATCATGATCACAGCGAGGGCGGCCGTACAGGGATGCGCACTGCAAATGCAGCTCATTCGTTGATCTCGATTCCCCAAGCCTGTCCTAGGCTGCATATCTTTCATTATTGTTCTTTGCTCCGCGAGCATATCTGTTGATCCGATTGAGTGTCTCGGCAGCGGCTGTCGCAATGTTGCAGGTAGCCGCAATGATTACGAGCTCCTGCATTATCGCCCCGACACGCGCAACACGTTCATTGGTAATACAAATTAAAGCAGAGGTTGGCCATTTAGCGCTTGTGCGGCGATGCTCGCTCCGAACGCCGCCTTCTCCTTCGCTAGGTTTACAACCTGACGCCACTGTCGATTCAAGCACTTTGACGTTCCGAGAGGGAGATGCCGGGGGCAGTCCAACGAACTTCCCACAACTGCATGCTTAATCGGCTGTCCGCAAGGTACGAAGGTCCCGGTGTTGCTGGATGACGCTTCACCTCTTGTAGGAGTTAAAGGTGCAAACAGCTTGTATCGGGACTATCAACGACCAAGCTGCGTCCGCGCAGCTCGGCCGCATGAAGGTCGAGGTATCATCTCCAATGCAAGAGGCGCCGGATGATCCTTCTTCAATGACGTCGCCTCCGTATGTGCGGTTGGTGACGCGAGCGTCTAAAGCCCGACAAGAAGTGCGGCTGATGACGGCGAGTGGAGCCGGATACAGGGCCTGTCTTGCTCGCTAGTTGCGGCGGTCTTTGTCGAAAGGCACGCGAATTGCTGGGCAAGGATCAACCAAGCGCTGCGAAGAAAGTGGTGGCGGCAGGACCGGAGTTCCAATGAGGCTTATCCGATACATTCTGATCGACCTGGCTTTGACGCTACTCGGACCCAAGAATGCACACGCCATCGCTATCGCGCCCGGTGCAAACCAGATCAGCTAGTAAGGCTCGGGGTTTCTTGATGGGATTCCCGGCCCCGAGGCCAGCATTCAACTCTGGCCGTGAGCGGACATGTACGCCGTCAAATCTCTCAAGGCGCCATTTGGACATTCAGCAGAAGCGCTTGGCACCTCGAAGTGAGCTGATGCCGGAAAGGGGTCTCGATTCTCTTTCGCAAGCGCACGGGACAGGACCCGGCTGTCTCGATCCTCACGGCGCGAGCACGTACCAAGCCACTGATATTAACATGGCTCTGCAGTCCGCCGCCGCACCTATGCCCTTCCGCTGGCGGAGGCGCCGTCCTGGAGCGGCGGAGTGAATGGTCAAAGTCAGAGCCATCATCTCCATTTCCGCGAGTTGTGTTCGCGGCTTGATGGGAAGATACAGCACAGGCACAGGTTCATGAGAGAAGTAAAAGCAGGCTATATTGAGGTCTCCTTCGACGGCTCTCTCGCGAACATTCCGCTGGATGCGCAATTCAGCTTACCAGCCAAAGGCGTCACAGCGATCTTTGGTCCGCCCGGGTGCGGCAAGACCACGCTCGCGCGCTGCATAGCTGGCGTGCAGCGTCTGCACGACGGGTTCTGTGCGATCGATGGAGAGATTTGGCAGGATAAGACAACCTTTCGACCGCCTCATCTGCGTCCGGTCGCATACGTATTCCAGCTGCCTACCCATTTTTCTGGCTGGTCTGTACGGCGCACCCTTCTCTACAACACATCAAAATCGACATCGGCACTGATCGATTTTGATGGTGTGGTCGAATTGCTCGCGTTGGCGCCACTGCTCGAGCGTTTGCCGTCACATCTTTCTGTGGCCGAGCGACAACGACTTGCCCTTGGCAGAGCGTTGTTAAGCCAGCCTCGACTGCTTTTGCTGGACGATCCGCTCATTGTGCTCGATCGCTCCGCCAAACGCGAGATCATGCCATTTCTCGTGCGCATGCGGGACAAGCTCCCATTGGCGATGATATACGTTAGTCATGACATGGCTGATATTGAGCATTTTTCCGATCATCTTGTCATGATGAAAGATGGCGCCGTGACTGCAGCCGGACCGCTCAACGTCGTTCAGAGCGCTCCGGAGCTTGCCAGGCAGGACGAAGCGGCAGTCTGTCTTGATACCCTGGTCGGCGGCTATGACGGACGCTATGGGCTGCTCAAGCTCCGCCTCAAGGGAGAGCGGCTTCTGATACCCGGAGCGCCGCTGAGACCGGGCACGAAACTGCGGCTCCGAATCGCAGCCGGCGACGTCAGCATTGCGTGCAAACCCCAGCGTACAAGCTCTATCCTTAATGTATTTCCGGCACGCATCAAAGCCTCTCTGCCGTTCGACGAGGCTGAAGTCACCTTGGTTCTGTCTATGGGAGCTTGCAATTCTGGCGTGCCGCTTTTGGCCCGCATCGCGCGTCGCTCCTTTGATGCACTAGGGCTCAGCGATGGAGCGGACGTATTGGCGGAAATCACGCGCGCTGTTCCACTCGGGGCTGCCCAGCCGCTGTTGCAGCGTCTGCCAAATCCGTATGAGAACGTTCGATAGCTGTGCCTCATGCGAGAACCACATCAACAGATCCCGTTCGAGAATCGATACTATGAATAGATGAGATTCGAATACGGTGGCGCAATTATCGACTACCGTATCCCTAAGCTACGGGCCGATTTTGCTTACGATCTCGCGCAGCAACCGTACGCATCGATGGCATCGTCCAAAATCGAGGCGATCTGGGGAGATCTGGTGCCCCATCTGAGCGACTAGAAAATTGTTTGGCTCTTCCCTCCAGATTTGGGGCAGCTGGCCCGCTCGACTTAACTGTCCTGTTGATTTTATCGCTACCGGTTTGGAGCAAACTCGGCAACTTGGCGCAACCGATTGATCTCGTGCGGCATAACTGGAGTGGGGGACAAATCATGCGCTTGCAGTGGACATCCCAGTCGCTAGCCCGGCGGTATGAGAGCTTGGGTATAATCACGGCAATCGCGCCGAAGGTCTCTGCTGGTTCGCAAGACGAGATGGGCAAGGCAATCCCGGCGCATGTACACATCAGCCGCGCAGCCGATCGTGATCTCGGGATGGGCTTGCGAGGGGGAGCCGCCACACCTAGCCAGCTGGATCGCAACAGAAGGCCATCTTTCTGCAACGAGGAGGCGCTCGCGCGCCCTGTGCCGTGCGCGCCGGCACAAAAATCACTATTTCGGCTTGCCAGCAGCCAAAACGGGCTGAGGCGATCCCTCGGTTCTTAGCGAAGCTGAACTAGGAGTCAGGCCAAGGATCCAATACTCACTCTGACGATGGGGGCAAGGTAAACGACGGCCAGGAGATTTCTCGCAAGCTTGTCGTAGCCGGTTGTAACGCGCTGAAACCTCCTTGAGCCGGCAGAAGCACGCATCGATAACTCCGCATGCTCGTCGGCGAGTTGGGGGTCCACCCGTTTAGATTTGTATGCACGGAGGGAATTCGCCCTTTGTGCGCGCACGCGGTGATGATGACGACTACTGGCTCTAGTGGGTTTGCTGTACCCCCAAATGAGTTAGCGATCAGAAATGCTTTGATAAATGGGTTCCGCGCACAGGGTGCGCGCCGGGACAGGAGAAACTCGATGCATTTGACCGCGCTGCGCCACACCTCTCTGGCGCTTATCCTGTTTGCCTGCGGGGGAATGGAGAGCGCTCTAGCCGCCGATTCGGCGCCTGTTCAGGTCACTACGCCGCCCGGCCAGAACGCTGGCGCCGGGCAAACGCCGAGTATGCGATCGCCGGCCGAGCAGCATCGCCTGCCGCCGGACTCCAGCACCGCGCAAACGCTTGAGCTCCCCGGGCGGACGCTTTCTTTCGTCGCGACCGCCGGCTCCATCCGCCTATTCGACGACAGGGCGAGCCCCAGGCCGACATCGCCTATACTGCCTATCAGCTTGACGGAGCCGACCGCGGCTCGCGCCCCGTAACATTCTTCTTTAATGGTGGACCGGGCTCATCATCGGCCTGGCTGCACCTCGGCAATGCCGGACCGTGGCGGTTGCCGATCAATGCGGACGAGGTCACGCCATCGACCTTTCCGGAGGCGCGGCCAAACGCGGAAACTTGGCTCGATTTCACCGATCTCGTGTTTCTTGACCCCGTAGGCACCGGCTATAGCCGCTTCGTCGGAACCGGCGATGATGCGCGCAAGCAGCTCTATTCCGTTGACGGCGACGTCAACGCGCTCGCGCTGGTGGTCCGCCGCTGGCTCGAAATGCATGACCGGCTGTTGTCGCCGAAATACATCGTGGGTGAAAGCTATGGCGGGATTCGCGGGCCAAAGGTTGTCCAGCAGTTGCAGATGCAGCAGGGCATAGGCATCAAGGGACTGATTATGGTCTCGCCAGTGTTCGACTACAGTCAGTTTACCAGCACGAGCCTGCTGCGATACGTCGCAACCCTGCCAAGCTATGTCGCGACCCTGCGCGAAGCCGAGGGTCCGGTAAAGCGATCTGATCTTGCCGACGTGGAAGCCTATGCACGCGGCGAGTTTCTGGTCGATCTCATGAAAGGCCAGGCGGACAATGAAGCGACCACGCGCCTGGCCGACAAGGCCGCAGCGCTGACCGGCATCGACCAGAAGGTCAGTCGTAGGCTCGCGGGCCGCTTCGGCCTCGTGGAGTTCCGCCGTGAACTCGAGCGTAAAACCGGTAAGTTAATTGGCAATTATGACGCCTCGGTGCGTGGCCTCAATCCGTATCCGGACTCCGATTTCCCACTTTCCGGCGATCCCTCCAGCGATACGCTATTGGCGCCTCTGACCAGCGCCACTGTCGATCTGCTTACGCGCAAGCTTAATTGGCGGCCGGACGGGTCTTACGAGCTGCGCAACGGCGCGGTTGGCCGGGCTTGGGATTTCGGTCGCGGCTCTCCAGAGTGGCTTTCGCAGCTGCGCCAGATTCTGGCAACGGACCGGAAGATGAAATTGCTCGTCGCACACGGCCTGTTTGACCTCGTCGCCCCTATTTCGCATCGCAGATCGTGCTGGATCAGTTGCCGCCATTTGCCTCGGCGCCGCGCCTCAAGCTTGTAGTCTATCCGGGCGGCCATATGTTCTATTCACGAGATGCCTCGCGCCAAGCTTTTCGTGCAGAGGTCGAAGCGATGATGACGTAACGCCGACGATTTGGTCACAAGCAAGTTCGCGTGAGGCGAATGACTCGCCGAAAGACTTGTATCTCACCTAAAGTCAGGAGCAATGCTCCTGGACGGCCGCGGTTATGATGCGCACCGGAAGAAGGCGCATCGGCCAACATTCCGCCGCGCTGCGCCCGCATCTCTATTTGAGCCCGGAATTCCGTCGATCGCTTCCTCAACAAGGTCAAGCATACCGGCGGGTGGCACGCGAAGACAAATTCACCGCCAACTACCCGGCCTTCGTCCAACTTGCGTCGCATCAATCAGGCTGTGGGTGGATGTTGATGAATGCCCGTGCCAAAGCTGGAACGATCTTTGCTACCCGCTCGCGGCTGGCTCAAGCATGCAAGGAGAACCGGCGCGGTGAGAGTACATCGGGTCGGGCACGAGGCAAATGTTGTACGGCTGTGAATCAAGATATGTCGCTTGCAAGAGCAAACTCATCTTGCTCCTGGCCTCGACCATCGTTTCGCTCTCTGCAGCGGCACCGCCATCCGCCGCGACTTTTGCGTTGCCATCCGCCGCCTCTGAGACATCCCCGGCAGCGACCCCAATTCTGCTAGCCCGCGACGTCGCACAGCCTCTGCCTGGAGCGCCAGAACGCCACAAAGCGGGGACGGCACTAATAGCTCCAATGAAAGTGGACAATTGTCGCTGCAACGACCCCCTAGGGACCCTCGAGCCGGCGACATTGCACGTCGTAGAATTCTTAGCAGCATTTTTCGGAATATGCGGGTTGGTGCTTTACCAGTTAGTGAAGCTCCACGACAAATACAAAGGTGGGAGATTTAGCTAACACTACCTGGCAAAAACTGACGTCGCGCAACCGGCTGAGGGTGAATCGGTCACGAGCAATGTCAGTACGCCCTCTCAGAGGCGAGAGCACCGTTGCGCGCAGCGCACGGGAGTTGTCTCGGGTCAAGGACCGGTTCGAGTCCGAGCGAGGTCCGCCAAGCACTCGGTGCCCGTTCATGGCTTCTGCAACACGGTGGAGAGCGCCGAACCATCGTTCAAGATCGAGAAGATCTCCCGCGAAGACAAATGCTCTGCGGCCTCCTCGAAAGTCTCGCTCGCATCGACCTTGGCAAGGCCGACGGCCAGGTTGGCGTCGACCGTGTCGGGCCTGGCGGCGCGAGGAGGCGGCAGCTGCGCGAGGTGGAAGGCCAGGAGCGCGGGGTCTTGGCGCAGCTCCAGCAACGCGCGGTTGCCTCCTACGTCCGCCGACGCGCTTAGCTCGTTCGCTCGCCGCAGTACGGAAGGCGGTTCTCGTTCTTCGGGGGTGACAAACAATTTTCCGGAGGCGGGCATGGCGGTCAGCGCGCCTATGGGAACGGCGAACAGCAGCCCAACGATGACCGGCGACATCCAAAGCAGAAGGGGCAGCGAAACGGCGTACGCGCATGCGACCATCGCAACGCCGCACAGGGTTGGAATGCCGTACTTCCGATAGAGTTCGCGGCGCTCCACCGCGCCGTCGTCGCGCCTCTGCGTCTGCCAGCCGGCATCGCGCCCGGCCAGAATCTCGACCACCGCGATTGATTGAAAGATCATCATCACAGGCGCCATCAACGCGGAGACGACGATCTCTGCCAAAACTCCGGCCGAAGCACGCAACGCGCCGCCGAATTGGCGCCCCACCGAGCGGCGCAGCCAAAGCAGGACCAGGCTGAGCAGCTTCGGCAACAACAGCAGACCCATGGTGGCGACGAACACCCAGATGGCGAGCACAGGATCCTGGGCCGGCCACGTCGGAAATAACGAGAAACCCTTCGGAAAATACTCCGGCCGCACGAATCGAGCCTGCAGCGAGATGAGCATGCCCAGCAGCAGGAACAGCAGCCAAAGCGGCGCCGTCAGATATGCACCTATCCCCACCATGAAATGCAGGCGCGACACCCAGTGGAGACCCCGCGCTGGCACGACAGCCAGATGCTGAAGATTGCCCTGACACCAGCGTCGGTCGCGCGCCGCGAAATCGAGCAGCGAAGGCGGCACTTCTTCGTAGCTTCCGCCGAGCGTCGGCAGCATGTAGATGCCCCAGCCGGCACGCCGCATCAGCGCAGCCTCGACGAAATCGTGGCTGAGGATGTGCCCGCCGAATGGCTTGCGCCCGCGCAGCTGCGGCAGCGCGGCCGATTCCGCGAACGCCTTCACGCGGATGATTGCGTTGTGGCCCCAGTAATTGCCTTCGGAGCCGTGCCACCAGGCGACGCCGGCGGCGATCATCGGTCCGTACAGGCGGCCCGCGAATTGCTGGACTCGGCTGAACAGACTTCGAGCGTTGACAACCATGGGGAGCGTCTGGACGAGTCCGGCGCTCGGATTGCTCTCCATGGCATGGACCAGTCGGACGATAGTCCGTCCGCTCATGAGACTGTCGGCATCGAGCACGATCATGAAGTCGTACGTGCCGCCGAACCGCGTGATCCACTCGGAGATGTTACCGGCTTTGCGCGCCGTATTCTCGGCTCGATGGCGATAGTACAGCCGTGGCGTCCCGACGGCCTGTCGCAGCGCGAGCAGCGCTTTTTCCTCGGCGACCCAGATGTCCGGATCGGTGCTGTCGCTCAGAACGTACCAGTCGAACAGCCTTCTTTGCGAGGTCGTCTCCAAGGATTCGATGATTGCGCGGAGCCGCGCGGCCAATCGGTGCGGGTCTTCGTTGTAGGTAGGAAGCAGCATGGCGGTGCGGCCTGCGATCGCAGGCAGCTCCTCCTCTGGCGCGAGGGCGCCCGGACGATGGGCCAGCAGCACGAAGAAGCCGGCCAGCGCGGACGCGAACGAGAAGGCGATCCAGGCGAGCAGGACCAGGAAGAGCGCCAGCACCATGGCTTCAAGGACGGTGACGCCCCCGACCTCCAGCACGCGATACATCTCATATCCGCCGGCCCCCGTGAGCGCCGCCGTCGAGAGCATGATGAGGCTGCGCCGCCAGGCCATTGCGGGCGCCACTGGCGCAGGAATGCGTTCGGGTACACGGTTTTTTCCGAGGTCGCCAGGAACCATCGGAAGGGGAGCCTCGGGCGGCAGCAGGCGCTGGGTCGCGATATCGCCGGCAATCGGCCGCGGCGCCGTGCTCAGGGTGCCCATCGGTAGACCCAGATTTCCGACAAGGGCTTGTCGCCTTCTGCCAGAAACGCCCGCAGCTCGATGGGCTCGCTTTTCACCTGGCACTGGAAGCTCAACCGCCACCCACCGGTGTGGGGATTGGGCTGCGTGACGATGTTCTTCACTTCGGACTTTTCCGCCGTCACGACGCCTTTGACAGCGGCAGGATCGATGCCTTTGAAGTTGTCGCCGAGCAGATCGAGCACGAACAGGCGCGCGTCCTCACCCCTCGCCCCGATGCCACTTCGCGTAAATCTGGCCAGCGAATGCGGCTTCGGGCTATCCGGCCCCCAATGCAGCCGATAGGTGTAGTTGTGTTCGCCCTTGGCCTGCAGCGGGTTTTTCGGCCGCCAGAATGCGGCGATGTTGTCGTGGACCTCCTCCTTGGTCGGGATCTCGAACAGCACGACCCCGCCCTCGCCCCAATCGCCGATCGGCTCCATCCAGAGACTTGGGCGTTTTTCGAAGCTGGATTCGATGTCCTGATAGGCGAAGAAGTTTCTCTCCCGCTGCATCAGCCCGAAGCCATGCGGATTGAGATCCTGGAAGGTGCTGATCTGGAGATCGCGGGGATTGCTGAGCGGCCGCCACAGGCTTTCGCTCTTCCCATTGAAGATCGCAAGGCCATCGGAATCGTGGACTGAGGGGCGGAAATCGTCGATGTCGTTGCGGTCGTTCGGACCGTAGAAGAACATGCTGGTCATGGGCGCGAGCCCGGCCCGCGGCATCTCGACGCGCGGGTAGACCGACATTTCGACATCGAAGACCGTCGTCTCCCCGGGCCGCACCGTGAACCGGTAGCTCGCGGCGCAGCTCTTGCTGTCGAGCAGGGCATGGATGACCATCGAGGTCGCACCCGGCGCCGGCCGCTCGAGCCAGAAGGCCTTGAAAAGCGGAAATTCCTCGCCCTTGGCTTCGGCCGTATCGATCGAAAGTCCCCGCGCGGAGAGCCCGTATGTCTGTCCCTTGGCCACGGCGCCAAAGTAGCTTGCGCCCAGGAAGACGCAGACCTCGTCGTAATAGTCGGGACGGTTCATGGGCGCGTGGATGCGAAAGCCCGCGAACCCGAGACCGACGTCCTCGAACGCCGGGATCTTCTCGCCGAAGGAGAAGTCCGCCTTGCGGTACTTGAGCTCGGTGGCTTTTCCGTCCGCGACCTCGAAGATGGTCACTCTGTTCTTGTAGAAGAAGCCGCGATGGAAGAACTGCGCCTCGAACGGAAGATTCTTGCCGCGCCAGAGCGCACGCTCGGGCAAAAAGCGGATCGAACGATACTGGTCGTAGTCCAGGTCCTTCAATCCACTCGGGAGCTTCTCGTCCGGCGCCTCGTACGGCTTGCCCGCCAGCCTCCGCGCCAGGTCCCTGACGGTGGACGGCCCGAACATGTCATCCGAAGGGGCGGCCAGACTGCATCGGGAAGCAAGCAGCAACGCCGGCAGCACTGCCGACCCTTGAACAAGCTGGCGTCGGTTCACGTGCTCTCCTACTCGCTTGCTATTGCCGCGGCCAAGCAACGACCACCGCGCCCGCGAGTTCCATTAGCAGCCATCTCCGGGGGAAGGACGGGCACGATCAATGAGCCCGCCGCGCGGTCGCAAGCCATGGGCCGACGGGCGGCTAGCGCCTCCTGCCAGTGGGCTTGCTTCGGCGAGGGCGCTTCGTCGGCTTGGGCCTTGTTGGCTTTTCGCTCTGTTCAGCCGCGAGAACTCGGGCTCGGGTTTCCTCTAATTCAACCAGTGCAGAAACGATGCTCTGAAGAGCTCGGGGTGTTCCCTTTTCGGCGAACCTGGTCTTTAACAAATTTAAAAGACGACCACCGTTCCCGGAGGCAACACTGCAGCATCCTGCTAACCGCGTATTCTCGATACCTCAGTTCGACCTGCTCGTTAAGCAGCAGGAACGCGCCAGGGGCGATTGAGCGCCGGGTCGGGTGCGTGACGAGCCCCGATAGACAGACATCCGTATCATCGCCGAATGACGAAATGTCTAACAGTTCGATGAAGAGCGCGGTGCGCTCGGTGAGCACGACAACCATGCGCGAACAAGATGTCCAAAAAAAAGAACTGCCTATCGGACGAAATAGATGCGACGACGCGAAGGATTCGATGATGGCCTCGCGATAGTCGAAGGGGTTGTCATGAGCGAGTCGAAGGCGCCGTTGTAACTGCTCGCAGATATTCGCCAAAACACACGTCGAACGGCGGGGAGTAGTCGATCGCAGCAGAGGAGTGAACTGGACTACAAGTCGAGATAATATGGCGCGGGTTCCTCAGCGGACAGGTGATCGTGAGATCGAGCCCGCAATCCACCCGACTGGCCCCTCCATTCGCGCAATCGCGTTCGACGGCGCTCCGCTGGCTTCTTCAGGTTGAAGCAGAAGGCGCGACGCGTTGCATATTTGCAACCCGCGCGCCCGCTGAAGGGAGTAACCTGGTTGACCGGAATAACGAGAACATACTTCGTTTTTTGCTTCGAACGATCAACGGGGGGCGAAAAGTGTTTGATGTCTAACGCAATGGTAAACGTGACCTGCTCGTTCTAAGCACAGGCTCCGCGATACCCGATGCTTACTCCACCATCAAGTGGCGCAAGAGTAGAAAAAGACTTCTCAGAGTAAGCGACGAGATTAGGTCAACCGTTCAACGACAAGGGTATTACGCCCGTAACTTGCTGGATGCGAAGAAGTGATTTGGGTTCGGCGCTTAGGAAGGGGTAGTTTTTGCAATCTCGAAACCACCACCCAGTCGGCAGCTCTGCTCCCGCTTTCTCGGGGTGGCCGCCACTTGCCAACTTGGAGCCGCCCCCGGCCCTTGCCAGAATTTCGATAGTGCACAGAACGCAACGCACATACCGCGATATCTGCTGCTCGCAACCCCATAATTGTTTATCAACCGGTTTGGCGTATATCTATCTAAGACCGGTCGGCGTGGCCGTGGTTGTCGTGGCGGGGCTTAATCCTCATTGGCTTCTCGTTGCACTCGTGCATACTTGCAGTTTTCATCGCCTTTTTTGATCACTCTCGGCACCGGCGCCGCACTAAATAGAGATTTGCGACAATATCGGTCGTGCTTACATTTCGCCAACCGCACAACGCGAAGTCTAAGACAACCGCCTCGCCCCAGAAACTGCCTGAGATTCTGGCGAACGTCGCTGCTCTGTTGGCGCAAGTTCAATCTCTCAACATCCAAACAACAGACGACATACGTCGCGCAATTTTCATTCTCGAACTCACCAATTGCTGCATCCGGTTGCTGATCGAGCAGACCACACTGGATGAGACGATCATAACGAGCTTGCTGACGCGGTCGGCGATGATTGATCTGCGTATTGCCGAGACGCGAAGGGAGGCGGCGCATCTGTTTGGAGAAAATGATTTGAAATTGAGGATTGCGGACTATGGAGAACAATCGAAAGGCGCACCGTGTTCGGTTTGAACATAAGCACATCGTAAGCATCATGGGTGTCGATGGAACATGGCGGCGAAGCTGCATTCTCGTCGATGCCTCGGCGAGCGGTGCCAAGCTTGAGGTCGAGGGCTCAACAGACCCCCTGAAAGCACAAGAATTCTTCTTGGTGCTGTCCTCCACCGGCTCGGCTTTCCGACGCTGCGAGCTGATCTGGGTGGATGGCTCTCACGTCGGGGTTCAATTCGTCACCGCAAAGACAAAGGCCAAGACGAACGCAGGAAAACATCTCGTCAGCTCACAATGATGTTGTCGAACGCCGCTATGAAAACACCAAAGCCAAAGCAGTGGAGGTGCCAGGAGGTTCGGCGCTTAGCCAGGCTCGCTCGCCAAGGAGTTGGCGTATCGAAAATCGCTGCCGACTTGGGCCGCCACGCCGGTTCGATCATACGGATGGCGCGGACATAGGAGTGCTGCTGAAGAAGTAGGGCCCGTCGCGGACACCTCCGTAACATTGCCGAGTGCTGTTTAGCGTCTACTTGCGACCCGATCTGTGACCAGCTAATTTTTGGACAGTGGCGCATGACCGTTGAAGCCCTGGGCGAGGATTCTTCAGAACGAACTTCATTGGGCAGCCGCATTCATTGCCTTCTCCGATCATGATGATTTCGCTTCATCGAGGACAGCTGAGCTGACTGTTTGCGTGAAGATAAGGGAGGCGCTGATGATTTCGCCCTATACTGAACCGGCAACCATCAAATCAGTGCTGTTTGTGGTCGCTGTTGAGCTACGAGCGTTCATCTGGGGCGCCAACCGAGGTAATGAGGCCGCTAGCAGGGAAGTAAGCGCCACACCCATGCCGGCGCGTGTGCCCGCCCTTGTGCTGCGCCGCCTGGCCTGCCGCCTTGCTCAAGTACCGAGCCTTCGAACGAACCAAACCGAAACACAAAGCGATAGGGACGCGCGACGACAACCCGCACGGTGTCCGCGGCTCCTTCCGCTGCGGTCGTTTGGGACTTGTATCGTCCTACCTCCGATTGCATACTCTTCCCGTTGTCGCCTTCGCATCGTTTCAATAGTCATTGTTCGAGGCAGTAACGAGTAATCGAGTTCAGGTTTACAATTATTCGGCTATTCTGCGTGAACGGGTCGAGGGCCTCATCGCACTATTTGACGAACTGCAGACGCTCCGGCGTCGCCTGCGAGCCGCTAACGCGAGAAGGATTGGTCGGCGTATTCCGAAGCCGGTGCGGAGGCGGAGGGTTCTTCTTCGGTGATGGCTCGTTCAATGCAACGATCACGCCCCCCCCGCTGCGACATTGCTACGAATGCGCATCAGTCGCTCTAAAAAACCTCCGTCGCGTCAGATCCAAGCTTGGACAGAGCGACGGTCAAAAAGTCGTCGATGGTGGAGATGTCCTCCGGCTGAGCCGACAATGCTTCACGTCCCATCAGTCGGGCGCCGGCACCGACAGCTTGGAGCCCGTCAGCCCCGATCCTGCGCAGATGAGACAGTGCCGCGCTGAGGCGGTCACGATCATCGCCACCAGATTCGACGTACTCGTCGATGTCGGCAGCGAGCGACCTTGGTTCATTGAACGCCCGCAGAGCCAATGGCTCCTTGTTCTGTGCTCGGAGCCAACGAGCAAACGGGTTGAGCGCATGCACGTTGGACTTGATCGTAGCAGGCGGAACCTTTCCAGTGCCGCGGCCTCTGGTACCATCGGGAGCAATTCTGTAGTCTTTGACCTTCTCCACGAACTGGCGGATCATCCGCTCGTTCTGGGGAGGCATCGATTGCTCTCGCGTATTCACAAAAGCTGGAGCCGGAATGGGATTTCCAGCCTGAAAACTGCGGAGTGTTTCCAATGCTCCACCCACATAGTTCCTGCTCTTGGCGCTCGCCACCTTCATAAATTCATCTTTATAGACGGTCAGCAGATCAGCGTTGCCAAGCAGGTCCTTTTCGCGTGATGCCTTGGGGTCGGAGGAACTCGCTGAACATTCGAATAGCCGTCAGTTCTCGATGGTCTTGGTCTTACCGTTCGCGCTACGAGACGCCGTCTTGAACTCTTCAATCACCTCCAGGTCCTATTCGGACGGTCGACTGCGCTTTGCGAAAGCGATGCGGAGCTCTGAATAGAGGGCGTCGGGGGACGAGCCGCTGGACAACTTTTCCCGGCGACTTTCTCCAAAGACCTTGCCGAGCCCTGATTTCACCCGAGAGACAGTCCACGAGACTTGCTGTCCTTCGTCCGCGCCTCCGGTTGTGCTTCCGACGGCGCTGTGTAGCGCATGCTGCTGAATGATCTGCTCCGCAAGTCAGACTGGTAAGCGTTTGCGGTCGAGCCAAGGTGAGCGTGCGGAACATCGACACTATAACGCGTACTGCTGAAGGAATTGTCCCGCAGGTTGGAGCTAGGCGGCATCCGCATCGAACCACCAATGTCCGTACGGTGGATATTTTCATGCGACCGGGCGGCTGGAGCCTCGGGGGAACTCGCGTCAGGCGAAACTTGCCTCATCGGAAGAGCAACGGGTACTACTCCCGGGCAAGATCGCATGCGGCACATCGGGATCGAACTTGGGATGATCGATTGCCGTTCGAAGACCTACCGGGAAAGTTCTGCTTCGCATCAATTATGTCGATTCCCTCACATCTACGACAAGCCGGGTCGCGCCTGCACAGCCACATACGCAATGCACCTAAGATCTTGAGACCTTGAGGTCTCTCCTTGTGATCAGAAGCTTCAGAGTGATCGCCGCATGTATCATCCAGACTGTACAACCTGCGCGAACCGCCGTCGCCTATGATTACTCGCACCGTGCTTGGCAACGGCGAGCATCCGCCCTGACTAGCGCAATCTGTTGTCGCGGCGATACAGCCGCTCTTGTTTGCGCCAGATGCTACGAACCTCGCGCTTCGTCAGGTTTGGTAATTTCCATTAGATCGCGGCAGGCCGACGGTCCTCTCACATTGATGGCAAGATGAGGCAGTTTGCTCTGAGTGGCGCAGAACTGGGCTTTGACCAGACGCTTGCAGGCGAACATCTCAGGTCGCGCAAAGCAAGAACGTTTTCATTGGCAAGGAAGCGATTGGCTACAGATTCATCGCCGATCGACGCTCCAAGCTCGCGGGCATGCCGTGTCCAAGCCGTTGAAATCCCAACCCTGAGAATGGATGGCATATTGTTTGCTTCAACAGTGAAGTGACAATCTACAAAGCGCAAGTTTGCGAGGACAGCATGCTCGGAATTGGAAGTCAGTTGCCGCCATTCGACATCACAGGCGTGAAACCCGGTTTTCATATACAGGAAGAAGAAGGGCAGAGTGCATTTGAGACGCTGACCGAGCTGAGCTTTCCGGAAAAATGGAAGATCATCTTCTTTTATCCCAAGGACTTTACCTTCGTCTGCCCGACAGAGATCGCTGAATTTGCCCGACTTTCCGAGGAATTCGCTGACCGCGATGCGGTTGTGCTGGGTGGTTCGACTGACAACGAGTTCTGCAAACTTGCTTGGCGGCGCTCACATGTCGACCTACACAATCTGCCAATCTGGCAGTTTGCTGACACAAAGGGAACGCTCGTCGACGGCCTTGGCGTGCGTTCACCCGAGGGAGTTGCCTATCGTTGCACGTTCATTGTTGACCCCCAAAACACGATTCAGCACGTCTATGCTACCAATCTCAGTGTCGGGCGCAGTCCTACGGACACGCTCCGCGTGCTGGACGCGCTGCAAACCGACGAGCTCTGTCCCTGCAACCGCGAAATCGGCGGCGAAACCTTGAAGGTTGCTTGAGGCAGCATGTCGTCGATCGAACAAATAAGCAACAGAATTCCCGATTTCGCAAAGGATGCCAGGCTTAACTTGACCTCCTTGGTGGCCGATGAGACGCTTTCGCCGCAACGAAAATACGGGCTGCTGCTAGCGAGTGCGGCTGCCACCCGCAATGCAGCCCTGGTGGCCGCGCTGGAATTCGCGGCGTCCGCCGTGATGACCTCTGTAGAGATCGCCGCAGCGAAAGCCGCCGCCACTGTGGAGGCAATGAACAACGTCTACTACCGCTTCGCTCACCTCGCTTCCGACCCGGAATACAAGACGATGCCGGCACGGCTACGTATGGACGTGATCGGCAATCACGGGGTGGACAAGACAGATTTCGAGCTGTGGTCGCTTGCGGTCTTCGTCATAAATGGTTGCGGAGTCTGCATTGATGCCCATGAGAAGACACTGAGCGCCGCGGGCGTTGATCCCGGAGCGATACACACCGCCGTGCGCTTCGCTGCGATCACGCAGTCAGTGGCGATCGCTATCGAGACCGCTGGGCCCGTCCCCGCTCTAGCGAGAGGCTGATCTCTACTCTGCCATTCGATGAACCCAGTTGGGTCGCCCCACGCACTGGCCCCCACAACGAGGCCTTTGCGGCTACCGAACGAGCGTCACTGCGCGTCACCTCGGCAAGTCATGTTGCGCAGCGTCCATATGAAGAGCGTCGGGTCGAATTCCCGCCGTCCACAAATGACATGCCATGCGGCACGGATCGGATGAGTTCCCGTTTGCCTAGCCTCGGTCTTCCGACGGGCCTTTCGTTCACCGTCATCCAAACTTGAACAGCACACCATACCCGCCGCGTGGATGGCTCCATTGGATGTCGCCGGTCGGCTCAGCGATAACGCGACAGGTACCGCACTCGATGCATCCGTCAACCGCTACCTCGACCTGGCCGCCGTCGTTGAGCTCGTAACACCGAGCAGGGCAGACTTTCAAAAGTGCAAGTAGCTGCGGCGATGGCGTCGTGTGCGCACGGACCTTGACGTGAGGGTTTCCGACGTCGACAAGATAGCGGTTGTAATACAGCTTGTCTGCGACGCGCACCGCGGGTTCGGAACTCATGCTTTGGCTTTCCATTGTTGGATTTCACACTGTTGCGGTCAGCGCCAGGCCCGCGCAAGACGACAGGCATCGCCGAACAGACCTGACCATGACCGCGCCTTGACAAAGGATTTCAGGCTCGCTTTCTCCTTTTCAGCCTTGGGCGTACCATCGACGCGCACAAAGTTCTGCATCGCCTTCGAGATGAGCTGCGGATAGGTGAGAAAGAAGTTCTGGGAATGAGTATGCATTAGGGGCGGCAAATCCTTGTACTTCTTCAGATCTTTGAGGACGAACGAATCGTCCAACATCTTCTTGTAGATTGACAGATTTGTTGCACTCATCGGTTCGCCGCGTGATTTGACCATACCTATCGCTTCGGCGGCGATACGGCCGGAAGTCATCGCTAGATTCGAGCCTTCACGATGAATGGCATTGTTGAGTTGAGCCGCATCGCCCACCACGACCCAGCCTTCCCCATAAAGCTGAGGGATCGACTTGTAACCGCCTTCGGGAATGAGATGCGCCGAATATTCCTTGACCTCGGACCCTGCTATCAGGGGCGTCACTGAGGGATGCCTCTTGAATTGATCGAGCAGTCCGTACGGCGTTTGGCCCGTGCGCTGGAAGTCGCCGACGAGACAACCGATGCCAAGCGAAATGCACTCTTTATTGGCGTAGATGAAACCCATCCCGGTCATGCCACGAGAAATGGTGCCGGCCGCCTCGATCACGACGCCTTCATCGCCCCTGAGATTAAAGCGCGCCTCGATAGTCTCGCGAGGCAGGAAATGCATTTCCTTAACCGCGAGCGCAACCTTGTCGGCTGTCGGGCGCGCGCGTAAGCCAGCACGTGTGCCGAGCAGGCCATTGACCCCTTCGGCCAGGACGACGACGTCGGCATGTATTTCGCCGTCTCTGCGATCAGTACGAACACCGACGATCCTTTCATGATCGTCCCGTACGAGCTCGGTGACGGTGGTCTCGCACAGCACGATCGTACCAGCTTCACGCACCTTGGAAGAAAACCATTTGTCAAACTGAGCGCGTATGATCGTATAGCGGTTCGGCCGCTCCTCGTTGAAGTCCTCCGAACGGTAGTGCATGCCGACATGGGAGCGGTCGTCCATCATCCAGAACCGCTGTTCGATCAGGTGGCGCTCGAGCGGCGCCTCCTCTCGAAACTCTGGGATCAGCTTTTCCATCATATCGGCATATAGGATGGCGCCCTGCACATTCTTCGATCCGGGATATTCGCCCCGCTCGAGCTGCAGCACCTTCATGCCGCGTTTGGCCATCGTCAATGCCGCCGCGTTTCCGGCCATACCGGCTCCGATCACGATCGCATCGAATTTTTCGTCAATCATCCTCATCTCCTCTAGACCGCGATCCGAGCGCGCGACTCTGGCAAAAGCCGCGCGCGGAATGCAGCCGTCAGCGTCGGTAGCAATTGAATGGCATCACTGACGATCGCGAGATGGGCGAAGTCGAAGATCGGAGCGTTCTTGTCAGTATTGACCGCGACGATCAGATCCGCGCCCTCGACGCCAACCCGGTGCTGGATCGCACCCGAAATGCCGGCGGCAATATAAAGCTTCGGCCGGATCGTTTTGCCTGTCTGGCCGATCTGCCGGTCAGACGTAACCCACCCTTTTTGCACGAGAGGACGCGAGCAGCCATATTCAGCCCCAAGCAGACTTGCGAGCTCGCGTACCAACCGAAAGTTCTCAGGCGATCCTAGTCCTAGGCCGCCCGCAACCACGACATCGGCATAGGCCAGATTGGACGTTTGTGCATCGCGATCGGGCAGGAATGACAATACTTTTGTGACAATATCGTCTTCGAAAAGGCCGAGCGGATGAACGACGATACGAGCGGCATCGCGCTCGACACGCTCAGGCATCGGCATGACCCGCGGGCGGACGGTGGCCATCTGCGGGCGATAATTCAGGGTGTAGATCGTGCAGAGCAGCGAGCCGCCAAAGGTCGGACGCGTCGCCGCAAGCGAACCATCAGCGTCCACGTCCAGCGCGGTGCAGTCGGCAGTGAGCCCCGTCGACAGGGTCGTCGCCACGGAACCTGCGAGATCCCGGCCGAGCGTCGTCGCTCCCAACAGCAGGATCTCGGGCTTGTAGGCGTTGACGAGTTCGGTTAGCGCCTTGGTGTAGGATTCGTTACGGTAATCCGACAAAACATTGTCGCTCACGAGATAGGCCACATCGGCGCCATAGCAAAAGGCTTCAAGCGCGGCATTACGTGTGTGCTGCCCCTCCGGACCGATAATTACAGCGGCGAGATTCACTTTTAGCCTGTCGGCAAGGCCGCGCCCTGCACCCATAAGCTCCCAGGAAACGGGATGCACCTGACCACGCTCAAGCTCGACGAAGACCCAGACGTGCTTGTACGACTTAAAGCGCTCCGGCAGCTCTTTTTTGGCTGCTGCGCGGCCGCCGGCCGCTGGCATGGCCGTTCTGCTGACGTTGCTCATACTTTCAAATTCCTCCTCAACAATAGGGGCGCCGGCGCCATGGGTTGTTAGTTCGCTTCGTTAACTGAAGATCACTTTCGGTTAGCAAGTGGCTGGCTGCTCAGCCCCGCCTGCGTGCTCGGACCGGCCGGACAACAACACACGTCGTCGCAATAGAAGCACCCGTCCGCCTGAATTTGGAGGGCCCTTCCAAACCGAACCCTTACTCGCCCGGTTCGACGAGCGCCACCGCGGCTCGCCAGGCCGCCGTGGTGATTCTAACCGATAGCTTCGATACCTGAGTGGGCGATTTCGTACGCTGCGCAGGACCTGCGACCCAGTTCGGCCCAACGCCTCCACATTGGCGGCGAAGACGAGGGCGATCCTGGCAACACTTCTGTCACGCAATCCATCCCGCCCCTCAAAGCAAAGCATTCCGTATGGGCCGATGCTGGCGCTGTTCGTGGCACGGTTCCCATCCGCCAAGAGATGGGCACCGACCTGAGCGGGATCGGGAACCGCTTTGATGCAGATGTTGTTGTGCATACCGACTGCAGGAGTAACGCGAAGCGAAGACTTACCATTGACCAGCATCTGACCGACGCTGCGGAGCTCTGGTCGCTTCAAAACCCGTATTCAAGGAAGCTAACGCGACTATGGGCCTCGGGATGCTAGCGCAGGTCTCAGCAGGTCGTAAGAGCAGCATCATAGGTCCTCCTTCAAACTCATGCGGTCGACTGCCATCTGTCGGCATCGATGGCAGGACAACAGCAAGTGTCGTACCAGTTGCAAAGACCATTGAAAGCCAGTCGAAAGTAATCGTCCTGCGACACAATTCAACGAACCGCTGATACGGTTGACACGAGCAGTCCAGACATGGGTCGGGAATACGACAACCGCCGCTCCGGTCATGGCTTCAGATAGTTGAGCACGATAAAGAGAAGGCCCCAATATCGGATCGCCTCGGCGCGAGGTCGGTCGCAATTCGCTTACAGTGAAAGGCTACATCACTCCAACTCGCTCAACGGGACAAAGGCCGCGGCCTTCTTAGTGTCTGCGACGGCATCCTTTAAAACCTTGAACACTCGCTGATCGATCGGTGACGATCTCACGAAATCTGCATAGGCTTGCTCCAGTATCGCCTTGCACCTAGCTCTGATTTCCGCCTCTGGAGCGCCAGTAAATTGCTCATCGGCCAAATATTGTCCCATGCGCTTTAAGATGTGAAGGCGCGCGACGTTCACTATCTTCGGGTCGTACTCTACGCCGAGAAGCGAAAAAAACTCCTCTGCGGATGAGGCCTTGCCGAGGCGATCCAGGGTACCGGCTACCGCAGTCGAGTTGATCATCGAACATCCTCCTTCGGGTTAGCTCCGGACAGCCCCCACCAACAACGTGGTCGACAAGGGTACCGATTCTTCCAATGACATGAATGCCGGATTCGTGCACAAATACACGCTCGCCGACAACAAACGGTGCGGCCAGCTAGGGCTGTGCCAACGCTCTCGAGTTCCGAGAGTATGATGCCGGCCTCGCGTGAAGCCGCTTGAGGCGAACGCGATTTCCTCGAGCCATGCATTTCCGGCTGCCTAGCCGAAACCCAGTGACGATACTGATGCGCGACTCGCGGCGGCCTTGATGGTGGATACCGCGTTCCCGGCTGCGAGGCCCGGTCCGGCCGCCTTGGACACACGCGGTCCCAAACCAAACGGCATATCCACACCTCCTCCCTCCGCGCGGCCTACAGATCCGGCGAGGCTTTGTCGGAGGAATGTGCAATCGCCGGCTCTTCTGCCCGTTGAGATGACGGGGCGCCGACCACAGCTATCCCAGCTGCCGCCTGCGACAGCAAATCGCGCCGGCGCTCGGCCATCCGGCTCTCACCGCGTTCTTCACCGAAGCAGATGTTGAATTCGCTACATTCATTGCACACGGGCGTCGTGCACATCACAGAGCCTTCGTTCTCGCAAAGCATGCGGTAGAAGAAGCGCTTCCAACGCATATTATTAGCATTTCGCGCGGCGAGCGGCGAGAAATGACGGCTCAACAGCCGAGAGAGCTCGCCACGATTGCGCAAACCGAGAGCTTCCCACAGATGGTCCGGCTCTATCGCGCGGCGCGCGATCATCGAAGCCAGCCAGCGGCCAATATCCCCTTCGGTCGAGCGTTGCGTTAGCAAAAGATCGCGAAGCATTGCGATCTCCTCGTCCTCTTCCCACTTGAAAGGCGAGACCTGCTCCGCGGCCTTGACCTCGGTTGTGGGGAAGTACTGCTCCAGTAAGGCCGCCAATTCAAGGCCGGGAAGGCCGACCTTCTCAGGAAGGGAGCCGCCATCCATCGTGGCAGCCGCCAGGATAGACGCCAGGACATGGCGATCGAGATTGCTGTCGGTCGCGATATCGGCATCCGCAGGAGGCACGCCGGTGAGCAGGCGGTAGATCCCAATTTCGCTTTGAAACTGGCTTTTGCCATCAACGGCACAAGCGGTCATGAACGGAACGATGTGCGGTTCGGACATAATTCTGCGGGTTTTCACAATGGCGTAGTTCGCACCTGCGAATTCGACTTCGATTTTGCGTGAGGGTCGAGCGTCAGTATGCCGGTCTCCAGGGAGGAATAGTGTGGGAGACCGGCATCTGTCACGCGCCCTTACAACGCCGTGACGCGCGACCTTTACGAGGCTGCGAGTTCGGCCGCGGTCTTGCCGATGATGGATTCATCCACGGGCTTCATAATGCCATGCTCCATCAGCATGTCCTCGAGTTCATCCATGGAGATCGGGGTGGGGATAATGCCTTTGCCGCCATTGTTGTGAACCTTGGTCGCAAGATTGCGATAGTGATCAGCCTGCTTGGAATCAGGTGCATATTCGAGAACCGTCATCCTCCGCAATTCTGCATGCTGCACCACGTTGTCGCGCGGAACGAAGTAGATCAGCTGAGTGCCTAGCTTCTTGGCCAACGCCTCTGCCAACTCCAGCTCCTTGTCGGTCTGCCGCTCGTTGCAGATCAACCCGCCCAGCCGCACGCCGCCAGAGTTCGCGTATTTCAGGATGCCCTTGGAGATGTTGTTCGCGGCATACATCGCCATCATTTCACCGGACATCACAATGTAGATTTCCTGCGCCTTGTTCTCTCGGATTGGCATAGCAAAGCCGCCGCAAACAACGTCGCCAAGCACGTCGTACGAAACATAGTCGATGTTCTCGTAGGCGCCGTTCTCTTCCAGAAAATTGATCGACGTGATGACACCGCGGCCGGCACAGCCGACACCTGGCTCCGGACCACCGGACTCCACGCAACGAATGTCCTTGTAGCCGACCTTCATTACGTCCTCGAGCTCCAAGTCCTCCACGCTGCCGGCGCTAGCGGCAAGGCTCAAAATCGTGTCTTGCGCCTTGGCGTGCAGAATCAGGCGGGTCGAGTCCGCCTTCGGATCGCACCCTACGATCAGGATTTTCTGACCCATCTCGGCTAACGCCGCCAGCGTGTTCTGCGAAGTGGTGGACTTACCGATTCCGCCTTTGCCGTAGAACGCGATTTGTCTCAGTGAAGACATGTTGCTCTCCATCAACCGATTTGCCAAACGTTGCGCGCTTCTTGTGCGAGCTTGGTTCTCTCACAGAAGCGGGGGCACACGGGTTCAAGGGAAGGAGCGCATCGCTCGCCTTGGGCGTCGACGTGCACTCAGCCCTCACTCAGTGTTGCTGCAGCTCATTAGCAACAGCCGTGCCAGCGCCTGACTCCGTACATTAAGCCTCTGACTACGCTTACAAAAGCCACCCAGCCGGCGCCTGATCGTTGGCTGTCTTGGATGTGACGCGATCTGCGCGGCTGTCGGAAAACAAACAAACAAGCTCAAACATCAACGACAAAAGCCGGAATCACGGGATCTATTCCGATTTCTCCAGTTGTGGAACGGAACTTGCTGTTCCTCTCGCAAGCGGAGCGATATCGGGAGAATGAATATGCCGGACGGGCTCGAAACCTGACGGACCAGCGGCGAGTGTTGCAAATGCGCAGCGGCGCTTGGTGCACAGATATCGGATTTGACCGAAGAACTTCTAATGGGATCGCGGTAGCCGCAACGGCTTTGCCACTCGGTCAGTTCAGCCCCCCCTACATAGGCAGGCCATGGCGACAATCATCGTATATCAGAAGCCCGGCTGTGCTAATAACGCGCGTCAAATTCAAGGGCTCAAGACCGCCGGCCACGACGTGGTCGTGAAAGACATCTTGAAGCAGCCATGGCATGCGGACGAACTGCGCACCTTCTTTCGCAATATGCCGGTTAACTCCTGGTTCAACCGAGCCGCGCCCCGTATCAGGTCAGGCGAAGTCAATCCCGATGCTATCGACGCGGCAAGCGCACTCGCATTGATGGTAGTGGATCCGCTCCTAATACGACGACCGCTGATCGACTTAGACGGGGCACGAACTGCCGGGCTCGATCGTGAGCCAGCGCTGTCGCTGCTCGGCGGCAAGACGCAAGATGATCTCGAGGTATGCTTGCACGAAGGACACTGCACGCCCTGCCGGTAGGCGTGAAGACGCTGAGCGTCCCTCAGCCAACAAGCGAGCCACACAATGTGGTTTTTCAGTTCGGGCTTGCTTCACGCGAAGTGGCCACGGGACCCTCCGCCAAGACGGCGCGCGAGTGATTGCTCGTAGGCGGCATCGCCGGTATTGCATTGGAATGCCGCGCTCGCCGCTTTGTAACGGCGACAGACGTCGCCGCATTCTGTAACCCTTATCACGCGCGGCTTCCGCAGCCCGCCTTGAATCGGAGCGCCAACGCCGCGAAGCACATTCTTCAAAGGATTTGTTTAAACAGACCACTGGGATTCAGTCAAAACAGAACATGTTTCGCGGCCGTGATCCTAATGCAACTTAGCGGGACAATTGTGCTGACGGTCCCTTTGTTCTTGATCGGTATCAACTACTGCTCTGTTCATCATGTGTGACAGAGATCTCGCGCGGCTGCTCGCGCGAGTTTTGGAATGGAGACTTAGATGAGAGTACTAACAGTTCTGACGAGGGCGTCGGTCCTCGCGCTTGCGAGCTCGTTGGCCAGCAATTCGGTCCGAGGTGCGGATCTGGGCCCGGCGCCGGTCTACTATAAAGCGCCTCCAATTGCGGCCTCCAGTCCCTGGATGATCCGCCTGCGCTTGCTCGGCGTTCTGCCGGATACCGCAGGTAGCTCAGTCAACGTTGCGGGAACGCAATCGCTGTCGTCACCGAATTCAGGGCTTTCGCTCAGTGACCGAGCCATACCCGAGCTCGATATCACTTACTTCTTCACAGAAAACGTAGCCGCTGAACTTATTGTCGCCGCGACTCGCCATCACATCAGCGGCAATGGCGCACTCTCGGGGCTCGATATCGGCACCGCCTGGCTGTTGCCGCCAACATTAACCCTGCAGTATCACTTCACCGATTTCGGCCCGCTGAAGCCGTATATCGGTGCGGGCATCAACTACACTGCATTCTTCAACCAATCTGCAGCCAATTTGTCGTTCGGCGGCGCTACCGTCACGGATCTACACATCAGAAACCAATTCGGCGCGGCGGTCCAATTCGGCTTCGATTATATGCTGACCGTCACTGGGGCCTCAACCTGGACGTGAAGAAGCTGTGGCTGCGGCCGGAGTACTCCGCGACCGTAAACAATGCGGTTGCCGTCACCGGGCGCGGCAATATCGACCCATGGCTCGTCAGCGGCGGCGTCGGTTACAGGTTCTGAGGGCGAGAACAGGGTCAGGGATTCCGTTTGATCGACTCGGACGCTGCGAGCGCGTCAAGCATGTCTCCTACCCTCACCGTGTGCAGTGGGGAGCCGGCTGACACGTTATCGCCGCGTCAGCTGGCCAGAGGCAGACAATCATTCCCAGCATTGCTCTCGCTGTGAGCTACGGATCGGGCGGCACGTAAGTGACGATACACGAACAGATTGGCGCGTTATAATTCTATTACTGCTTCGGCGCGCGTTGGAAAGAGAGCCACTTTGCCTATTTTGTCTCATAAGAGGCGATGCGCCGCGCCCATGACAATGACCTACTGCTAGCGACCCAGAGCTCGAGTTGGAGTCAACCTCAGACGATCCGAGCTCCGAGCGGCCGAGCAGCTCCTGGACGAACACGCCGTCCATGCTTGCGGCCCGGTCAAGTGGTCGCCAGAACGCCTCTAGCTTCGCTTGAGCACCATCACAAGGCGGTCGACACGTTTGCCTTGCTTGAGGTGGGATTTGACGATCTCGTCAACGTCCTCAGGCCTGGTCACGCGGTACCAGATTCCGCCGGGATAGACGACCAGCAGGGGACCAGAGCTACAAAATCCAAGGCAGCCCGCCATCGTGAAACCGATGTCGTTGAGGCCTTGCGCTTCGATCGCCTTGCCCATTCGATCCCACAGGGCTTGCGCGCCTGAGGCGCCGCAACTGCCATGGGGATGTCCTGGTGGACGCTGCGTGTTGCAGGCAAAGACATGATGCCGATAAAGCTGCGGAAGCTCAATTTCTTCTGAGTTCATGCGCCTATCCTCTGTTAATGCTGAAGGAATGAGGTGCGAGCACGTAATGCCGAGTAGCCTCTTAATTGAACGCACCATGATTCCCGGTCGCGCTTGCGGAACAGGCGCGATGAGCCTGCGCCATAGCGGTTCTCGTCGCCAAAGATGAGCGATAGATACCTGCGCGTCCCAGCGCAGCCTACTGATCAATTCTAACCTCCTCAAAACCCTCCGACCTATTTACTCGTCAAGTCGCGCCGGCTTTTTGTTCATTCATCTCGGCCTCGCAGTTTCCTGCTTGAAGACATCAACCGCAGTCCGGCTCAGCCGAAAAATCCCGCGGCCACGAGTGAGCGGCCGATAAGATGAGCTGGCACGAGTGTTCAGGACATCAAACCATTGGCCGGGCGTGAGCTTGGCCGGACGCTCGCTGATTTGTATCACCCTCCCGTTCGGGGCGAAGCGGACGTGGATGACAATTTCTTGCGAGTTCATACGATCCCTATTTGGTAACCCTCACGATCACGGGCCGAAGAGACCGATGATCTCGATTATAACCTGCTTGTCGGGCACTCGGCGCAGGCCTCAAGCCGAGCCTTGGACGCGGAGCCTTTTTATGATTGAGCAGCCTTTCTCCGCGCTCGCGTGGAACATCTCTCCTCCTCCCCTTCCTGGACGAGTACATGTTGCCGGTGACTTCCAGCGCGCTCCTGCATTACTGTGGAGCACGATGTACAAAGCACATATCCTTGGTCCGCGTGCTCATCTCTCGCAGTGAAAGGTGTGCGCGCGCCATCCAGCTGAAACTCTGCTAATTCAGTGTTCACCGAACACCGTTCCTCTTGGCCAACTTCAGTCGGTCGCGTTGGGTCGGCCGCAATCTGCACGCAGCGATCCGATCGATCGAGAAGATCGAGACGCGAAAATTGTCGGAACGGCTGATGTGATAACTCTGACGCATCACGGCGGCCCCAAGAAGCTGCGGAAAACGGCGCCGCAGCCCAATAAACGGGCCCAAGTCGGCGCCATCCGCGCAAGCTGGTCGTTCGATTTCGATCAATTTCTGCTCGGTGAGCGCCATCGTGACTTCTCTTCGACTAAAAGGCTGGTTCCCTTATTGCCAGAACAGGCGCTCAGGATCCGCGTTCAATTCGTCGATTGCAGAAGGCAAGCGGAGATAAAGGCTGTAGAATTCCCAGATTCCTCGCGCATGATTCTTCCGAAAAACCTTCCAGATCCCGCTCACGGTATCAAAAAGAATTAGGGCGACATCGATGAGAGCGCCATCCGTGTCTATATTGCGCGAACAACAAGGGCTCTCGACGAGGTAGCCACCCCTCACCGGCGCCACTTTCGGCGAGACGTAAAGATAGCGCTTTCGCGCGCTCAAGCCGCGCTCAATTCGTTTGCGATCGAGCTCGTTTGGGTGAGGCATCAGCCCCGTCTTTGCTTTCCTCATCAGCGCGGCATTCATGGCGAAAGCCTCCTTCAAAGCACTGCTACTTCTTCTTCGAGACAGCCGATGAGCAGCGCCTCACCAAAATCGACAATATAGATGGGCACGTTCGCTTCGATGTGGATAGCGACCTTGACGATTTCGCCGGTTGCTCCGGCGGTGAGCAACACTCCCTCGGGCTCCGCGTTCGGAAACGAGCTATCGTTGGTGAGGTCGACTGCGGCTTTGACTCGCTGGCCCCGTCGATATTTCGGACCACCTTGCTGAGTCATGACTCCTCGGGTAGTGGCAGATCATCGATCTCCTCGTAGGTGTCGGCCGGCTCTAGTTCCTTGCGTTTCATGCCAACGCGGTGGCCGCTGTCCAGAAACTCCACACCGTAGATGTAGAATTGCTGCAAGAAAGTGCCGATCGAGACGACGTAACCCACCTCCCCCTTCTTGACTAAGACGTCACCAATTTCCTTGCCGGGATAGGTGCCATCGTTTCGGATGGTGCGATTGGCTCGGAGCTTTTGGCCAAAGCTGAAGACGGGTGGGTCGCTGAGCTCGACGATGTCGATGCGACGAACGATGCTGCTCATATACCGGTCCTCATGCGCCGCTACCTCTTCAGATGCGGAGAAGCCGCCTAGCTCACGCGGCCAACCCTCTGCATCATTTTGTTCTCGCGCGCCGTATCGTCAATCACATCGGCCACGGAAGGGATGCCTCGGAGGCCGCTCTCGTACCACGAAGCGCCCTTGCATCGCCGAGATGCCGCCAGGCCGTGCTGCCGGCCCAACAGCACGACCGCAGGACAATGCAGAGCAGTCGCCGTCCGGAAAGGCGCGAACGCCCCCGCCTGCGACGCCGCCAGCCCCAAGGGCGACGCTTGCGCCGAATTCAGCACCAGGTCTTACCTTGCCGCTCATGAGACCTCACGCTTTAGCCTTGCGCATGATACCGCGGCAAGGACGTGTCGACCACGCAGGTATTGTCGACAGGACAGGCGGCTACACATTGCGGCTCGTCAAAATGGCCGACGCATTCGGTGCATTTTTTCGCTTCAATGACAAAGCTCCCCTCCTTCTCCGATATAGCAACGTTCGGGCATAAGGGTTCGCAGGCGGAGCAGCCCGTGCACTGCGAGGTGAAGATTTTGAAAGGCACATCTTCCCCCTTACGGCGCGGAGATCCGAGCTTCTACCGGAATCGCGTCGCCGCGCTCCACATGCTGGATCTCCCCGCGCTTCACTTTGTCAAGATAGGATCTGAACCAAGCGATCGTCGAGTTCTCAATGAACTCATAGGCGAATTGATCGACCGGCTCGATGCCCGCCTTCATCAAATTGCTTTTCGGGCCCCCGCCAATCTTGGCCACGAAGACCGCATGGCAGTCACGGATATCGCGCATGATAGTGGAAAGTCTATCTTCCTCGCCATAACCGCCATGGCAGTAAACCTCCACACGGCGTCGACCGACGAACTTGGCGCCGGATTTGGAAAGCTCGTACACTTGGAATTCTTTTGCATGCCCAAAGTGCTCGTTGATCAACCCCGAGCCCTTGGTTGCCACCGCCACCAGAAGAGTGATCGCGCTGATCTCTCCGGAAAGCTTCTCAAGCTCCTTTTGGCACGCCTGGGCTTTGGAGACGCGCTCATTCTCTACTCTTTGCTGATAAGCCTTGCGCATCTCTAAGTCATACTGGACGTCCATTTTCATCACCTGATCAGTGGTGAACTCTGGGCCTCGATCATCCCCGAGTAGACCAACCGCGTCGGCGCGGCACTGGCGACAATGCCGCATCATGTTTATCCGCCCTTCACAAGCATCTTGCAGCGCTTTCAGTTCTTGCGCGGTCGGGCCGCGCTGACCGTTGAAGCCAAATGCTGTGCCATGCTCAGGTGCGGAGATCAGCGGCATGATATTGTGAAGGAAGGCACCGCGCGACGTGACGGCCTTGTTGACCTCGACCAAGTGGTCATCATTGATGTTGGGGATCATCACCGAGTTTATCTTGCACAAAATACCCCGTTCGCTAAGCATCTCGAGGCCTTGCAGCTGGCGATCAGTGAGTATCTTTGCCGCATCGATGCCCGTGTATCGCTTGTGGTTGAAGAAGATCCACGGGTAAATCTTGGCTCCGATTTCGGGATCAACCATGTTGATCGTGATGGTGACGTGGTCAACCTTGGACCTGACGATGGCATCAACATAGTCCGGCAGTGCGAGTCCGTTGGTTGACAGACACAGCTTGATGTCGGGAGCGGCCTTGGAGACCAGCTCGAACGTTTCGAACGTCTTTGCTGGATTGGCCAGAGCATCGCCCGGTCCAGCGATGCCAAGCACTGTCATTTGCGGCATGGTGGTCGCGACCGCGAGCACTTTTCTCACCGCCTGCTCAGGGGTGAGCTTCTCGCTCACTACGCCCGGACGCGATTCATTGGCGCAGTCGTATTTTCGGTTGCAGTAATTGCACTGGATGTTGCAGGCAGGCGCGACCGCGACATGCATGCGAGCGTAATGATGGTGCGCGTCTTCGCTATAGCAGGGATGGTTTTTGATCTTTTCCCAGATTTCGGTCGGCAGATCGCCTTGGCTGGCCTTCGAGCCGCAGCTCGCCTGCCCGGTCTTCGCCGAAGCGCAGCAGCCCTTATGATCGGTGGTGGGCTGCATCATCTTGCCGTGATTTCCTGTAGCTTTGACATATGTTCCGCGACCGACGACCGCGTTCATTCGCTTTTTCCCTGGAGACATCGTCGCCCTCCCAGGACCATCCTTGAGCGAGCCTCATAAAGATGGGTAGCAACTTGCATGCCATGGCCAGAATGATGCAATCGCAGCCGCAGGCCATCGAGTTAGCGCGACGTTAGCACTGGCGCATGCAACAACAGCCATGATGAGCTTGTTAGCAAAACGACAGATACGTCGCCATTCTCACCCAGAGCTTTATGCCTTGCGCATTCATTCTCGCGCTAAGCTCCCCCTAACGCCGCTCCATCTAACGCGTTTGCCGCGCTGCGGCTCTCGCAAGCACGATACACGCGGGGGGATCCGGGCTCGACAAGGCCAGTAGTGGCTACCACGGATCCTGCTGGACGCCCAACGACGGGGCGCAGGATGGAGTTTAACGGCCTCGGCTCAACTGTGCGAGCGATTGTCTGCGTCATCAATTCCGTTGCGACATCTCTATGTTTGCTAATTTCGATATACTGGGGTCGCCCCTGACCGCATTGCCCGTAACTCGCTGCGGCGGCGTAAATTTGCTGGCGAAGAAGCCGGCCAATGCGTCTGGCGTTGTCGGCAGAACGGATCTGCGCCATTCAGCGTGGCCAGGACGATATGGAACGATACTCGGTGCCCTCAAACCAACGAGAGCGCCCCATGCAGCCGCCGCAACGACAAAGTCGATCTGCGGGAGTGTCTTCACGGATCGTGCCCGGTCTCGTCCCGCTTTTTCGCATTGATTGTAATCGGCAACCGGGTGTCGCTCGCCATCTCAGGCAAATCGAACACCCAGCCATTAGCGACTTTGATCCAGCCGCCCCATAGCGTCTCGTACTCGGATTCCACGATTTGCTCTTCGAGATCCTTTTTTGGCACGTAGATGGACAGGCCCTCCGGAGACCGGCGGATCATGATCTTCACGAGGTCTACTCCCTAACAGTGGCGCCGGAGATGGCGCGCATGCGAGCCACAATGTCGGATACAGCGCACACGACCTCATCGACCTCCGCCAACGAGGTCTCACGCGACAGAGAAAAGCGCACGGCGCCGTGCATCCGCCACGTCGGCACCTGCATGGCACACAGAACATGCGATGGCTGCATTGAACCGGAGTTGCAGGCTGATCCGAGCGACACGGCTATGCCCGCCCGATCGAGATGGTGGGCGATGGCTTCGCCTTCGAGGTGGTCGAAGGCAATATTAGCCGTGTTCGCCAACCGATTGCTGACGTCACCGAGCACAACGCACTCCCCATTGCGCAAAACTCCATGTTCAAGGCGGTCGCGCAAAGCGCCAATGCGAACGCGCTCGGGTTCAAGCCGCTCCGCCGCAAGCCCGGCAGCCTTCCCCAGGCCGACGATCCCGGGAACATTCTCGGTCCCGCCGCGGCGCCCTCGTTCCTGTGATCCGCCGCAAATTAGCGGCCGGAATTTAGTCCCTTTGCGCAAGTATAACGCGCCGACCCCCTTGGGACCGTGCAGCTTGTGCGCGGATAGCGACAGCATGTCGATCGCGCTTTCCTTTAGGTTCAAACGCACCTTCCCAATTGCCTGGACCGCATCTGTGTGAAACAGCGCGCCCGCCTCACGGGTCAATCCGGCCAGAAACTCCACAGGAAACAGCGTTCCGGTCTCGTTATTGGCCCACATAACGGAGGCAATGGCTGTGCGTGGCCCAAGCGCGCAGCGAAACGCCTCGATGTCGAGCCGGCCGCAAGCATCTACGGATACTACGTGCGTCTTGACTCCCCTTGTCGCCAATTGATGAGTTAGCGCAAGTACAGCGGAGTGCTCAACCGAAGTAGTGATAATTTCGTCTCGCTCTTCCTGCGTCACCAGAGCAGAGAGGATCGCGGCATTATTGGCTTCGGTCCCTCCCGAGGTGAAGACGATTTCATGATCGTATGCGTTACCCAACAGGTCCCTCAGGCTTCGCCGGGCCTGCCTCACAGCAACTGCGACGTCGTTGCCAAAGGCATGCCTGGATGAGGCATTGCCGAAGTTCTCAGTGAAGAACGGCAACATCGCTTGCACGACGGACGGATCAGTCCGTGTCGTTGCATTGTTATCGAGGTAAATCGGCGCTCGATCTTCGCTCAATCCACTGCCCCACCAGTACCAGCAAGGAGGATTAGCCGACTAAATCCGCGGATTTTATCCACCAGCCGCGCCTGTACGTCCCACGCTCGCCCTCGAAAGCTTACACGACGTACAGCCACGGGCCAGCCTAGCCATAAACAGGCTGCCATCGATGCCGATCAGCTGCCAGCCGCCAACGTGGAGTTGTAGAATGAGGCATGATATCTTCAAGCGCGTCGCGAATGCGACGCTCCCGCTTTGCCGTAGTGGACGACGATTGCCTCAGTTCTTTTGGCTCGGCCGGCGCGCTTCGATGTTTTCCTTCTCATCCCCTGAACAATGTTTTTCATCAGCAGAACGATTTCCCGCAGGAGCAGTTTGCGGTGGCGTTCGGGTTGTGAAAGGTAAATCCAGAGCCCTCCAGCGCCACGACGAAATCGATGGTCGTACCGACTAGATGCTCGCAGCTCTTGCTATCGACGAACACCTTCAGCCCATCGCATTCGATCACGGTGTCGTCAGGCTTCGGTTCCTCGGCCAGACCCATCTTGTATTTGAATCCACTGCACCCGCCTGCTTCAATCATGACCCGCAGACCGCCGGACGGGGGCGTCGACGATGACATCGCACTCTTGATTGCATTCACTGCGCTATCGGTCAGGTTGATCACGTCTTTCCCTCATCAGCTTGAACTAGCTAAGAGCAAGTCACGTGCCAGCGCGCAGACGCTTAATGATGCGCGCCTTCGCACGTTGGCTTTGGAACAGGTGTCGGATTGCTTACAATTGCTTGAGGCGGTGCCAGCCAATGACACGTTGTCTTCTTAGGCTGGACCGCTAGCTGCGGCGGCAGGCAATTTGCATCGTATCTGACACCGACCAACGAGTCGGTGAAGAGCTTAGATTGAGGACGAATTTAATGACTGCAATCGAGAACACCGCACTCGGCAGATTCGAGAAGGAGGGCCGCCTGCTCAACGCCGTACTCAAAGGTGCGACTACCAAGCCGGGCCGGTTCGGCTTTCGTGGCGACGTCGCACTGAAGTTCCAGACTCAGGTCGCGGACGAGAAACGACCGCCGGACTATTCGATCGAGCAGGTTCTGACGATCGCGCAGGACGGAGAACGCACTATTCCGGTGCTGGCCGGCTACCTACACTCCTTCGCGTATCTTGCTGACGTCGCGACCGTCCTTGACGGCGCCTTAAGCCCAACCGGCAGCTACTTCATGTTTTGCAACAACATCGATTTGCTTGCGAAATATCGAATCAAGTTCGGTGATATCAACTTTCACGTCTTGCCCTGCGATGAATCCACCGTTTGGAAGGAGATGATGGAGCTAGTCGGGCTCAACAAGGACGATATCAAGAAGCTCGATCCGGGCGGCAAGCTTGATTACCTCCTCGATGCCGCAAAGGATCTCGATCTGTCCTATGAGGAGATCTCTTACGACAGCGGGCTAAAGAGGATGGAGCCGGTGAAAAACCGCAACGAGAACCGCCCGGTCTGAGGCGGTCTTCAGTTGTTGGGCGATGCATCGTCTTCGACAAGACGCACGCCGAGGACACAGATATCACCATCCAGAACTGCCAACGCGATCGGCGTGAGCGTTCTACCCTGACATGGACCTTCGACACACCGGCCGGTGCCGAGTTCGAAGGTCGAACCGTGCTTGCCGCACATCAGTCGGATACCATATGGGTCCAGGAATTGGTTCCGCTCCCAGTCCAAATTGACGCTGTGGTGAGGGCATTGATTGATATAGCCAAGTACCTTTTTGCCCCAGCGCACCACAATGATTGACCACGGTCGGTGATTGCCATCATCATCGACGACCATAAGATGGAATCCCATGGCCTGGCGGCTCGGAATGTCGTTAAAGCCGCAAATCGCATAGATCGCGTCTGGCTGCATTCATCGCTCGTTTATTGCAAAACGTTCTTCATTGTCGCCGTGCAATCAAGCCTGCAAGAACCGTACAAGTGTCAGAACGTGTTTCCGGCAATCCAACCGCAAGTTTCGCCGTCGCAGCATACCTCATTGGCGTGGGCGCACAATTCAGAAGAATTCGCAGGAGCATTGAGCCTTGCTGCCCTTTCCATGCCTGGCTGCGCAGCTACAGCTTTCGC
>NZ_LBJW01000013.1:0-45288 GCF_028128865.1 Bradyrhizobium sp. CCBAU 11357
GGACTTCCTTGCGTCCTTCTGACGTCGGATTTTCATCACTCTTCGCCGAATTCCACAGCGCATCCATCTCCGCCAGCGAGGCCTGCTCCAGCGTCCGGCCCTGCGCTTCCAGCGCCCGCTCGATATAGGCAAAGCGCCGCTCGAATTTTGCGTTGGTCGCGCGCAGTGCTGCTTCCGGATCGGCATCGACGTGGCGGGCGAGATTGACGAGGGCGAACATCAGGTCGCCGGTCTCTTCGGTCAGGCCCGCGCTGTCGTTGCGGTCGAGCGCGGCCTCGATCTCATCAGCTTCCTCGCGGATCTTTTGCAAGACCGCGCGCGGGTCGTTCCAGTCGAAGCCGACGGTGGAGGCCTTGCGCTGCAGCTCCATGGCGCGCGTCAGCGCCGGCTGGCCGGCCTTCACGCCGGTAAGCAGTGACTTGTGCGTCGGCGCCTCCTCCGGTGGCCGGCGTGCGGCGCGCTCGGCCTTCTCCTCGGCCTTGATGCGGTCCCAGACCTCCTTGACGTGGTGCGGGGCGAGATTGCCGTCCTTGTCGGCGAAGACGTGGGGATGACGGCGGATCATCTTGCGGGTGATGGCCTCGACCACGTCGCCAAAATCGAACGCGTTCTGCTCCGACGCCATCTGGGCGTGGAACACCACCTGGAGCAAGAGATCGCCGAGCTCTTCGCGCAAATCGTCGAGATCGCCGCGGGTGATGGCGTCGACGACCTCATAGGCCTCCTCGATCGTGTAGGGCGCGATCGTCGAAAAATCCTGCACGAGGTCCCAGGGGCAGCCGGTCACCGGCGTGCGCAGCGCCGCCATGATGTCGATCAGGCGGGAAATGTCGCGGGAAGGGGTCATTGCGGGCACCGGGATGTCAAAGGTCCGGGTCTTATGCCGCAATCAGCGATGTGATCCCAGTGGAACGCGGTGCGACCGTGTTGATTTCCACCGATGGCACGGCCTAATCGGAGGCCTTTCTCGAACCCGTGACCGCTGGGTCTGGTACGGTCCAGGGGCCTGTCGGCTTGAGCGCCTTGAGGTTTTCCCGAAAGGACAATCGTTCATCGGTAACATCTAGTCGGCGCAGCAAGAACCACATCCAGGCCAGGTACCATCCAATCAGGACGATTACTACCGCGGCCACAAAGGCGTAGGCCTGAAACAAGCTGGACACGAGCATGCACGCGAAAGTAATCACCGTGTAGGCCTTTACCTGCGTACGGAGGAGTCGATAATCGTCCTCCGAGGCAAGGACGTAGCCGCGGCCAAGCACGCCCCATGGAAAGAACAATCGGCGTCCATCTTCCGTGGTCTTGAAACTGCTGCTGGCCAGACGTTCAAAATAGCCCATCTCGGATCCGCCCGGATTGTCGTATGGCAACATCTCGATACTACCGGAGCGAGCATGCGACGGCAATTGGAATGGCTCGGTCGCATATGCCGATGAGCAGCCCGTGATGCATTGAAGCAGGCAACGAAGTGGACTAGGTGAAGCCCATGAAAGACGAACTTCGATCAGAAACTGCGCTTGTGCTGTTCTCCGGCGGTCAGGACTCTACCACCTGTCTTGCCTGGGCGCTAAACCGCTTTGCGCGGGTGGAGACGCTCGGCTTCGATTACGGCCAGCGCCACGCCATCGAGCTTGCCTGCCGCGACCGCCTGCTCGACGGCATCAAGGCGCTGCGCGCGGATTGGGCCGCAAGGCTGGGCGAGAGCCACACCCTGTCGATCCCGACGCTTGCGGCCGTCTCCGAGACCGCGCTGACCCGCGACGTCGCGATCGCGATGGGCGCGGACGGCCTGCCCAACACCTTCGTGCCCGGCCGCAACCTCGTGTTCCTGACCTTCGCTGCGGCGCTGGCCTACCGGCGTGGCATCAGCCACATTGTCGGCGGCATGTGCGAGACCGACTATTCCGGCTATCCCGATTGCCGCGACGAGACCATCCGTGCCATGCAGTCTGCGCTCTCGCTCGGCATGGCCAAGCCGTTCGAGCTGCATACGCCGTTGATGTGGATCGACAAGGCCGCGACCTGGAAGCTGGCGCATGACCTCGACGGCGAGGGGCTGGTCGATTTGATCCGCGAGCAGTCGCACACCTGCTATCTCGGCGAACGCGGCGCCCTGCATGAGTGGGGATACGGGTGCGGGGAATGCCCGGCGTGCAGTTTGCGGGCGAAGGGGTGGAACGAGTACGTGGCAGGGCGGTAGGGGTCGCTCCGCCGTCATTGCGAGGAGCTCTTGCGACGAAGCAATCCAGACTGCCGCCGCGGAGGGATTCTGGATTGCTTCGCTTCCGCCTTCGCTCTTTGAGCTTCGGCGGACAAGCCGCTCGCAATGACGAACTCAGTGACAGCTAGCCAAAATCCTCGTCCCGCAGCTCGATCGGCTTGCCGTGTGGCGTGCGATCTGCGGCGTGGTCCCAGGCGTCGCGATAGCGGTGCAGCGTTTCCATCGAGGCGACGCCCTTGCGCGCGACGAGGCCCTCCAGCGTGGCGAGCCAGTGCAGATAATAGGTCTCGCCGGTGTCGGGGTCGCCCGCGGCCTGGGCGCGCTGGATCTCGGAGGCCAAGGCTGCGGCCCATTCCGGCCAGGTGAACACGCCGCGCTCGTGCAGGCTCAAGGCCATCGCAAACGCATGCGCTTCCCAGGGCGCGCGGAACACCGGGCCGTCATCGTCGCGCGGAATGCTCGGAATCGCCGCCGTCGCCGCGGCCGCAAGTGCGCCGCTCATCACGCCGGGTCCAGATAGGGCTCGAACGCGTCGATCGAGACCTTCAGCGTGGGATCGCCGTCCTCGCCCCAGAGATCGCGGCCCTCGAACACGACGGTGTAGAGCCATTGCGGGTTCTCGCCGCGCTCCATCGCCGCACTATCCGGAAACACGTGGCAGCCGTGGTTGAGCTCGACCACGCCGACATGGCCGCGCACATAGCGCGGCAGCCGCGTGTGAGTGGCAGGATGGATGTTCTTCGCCCGCACGCGATCGCCGATCTTGAATTTCGCCGGAGCCGGGGCAGGGCGGCCGAACTTGCCGCGCACCATCACGCGCTCGACATTGGCGCGGTCGAACGTGCCGTGCTTGAGCGCCTTTGCGGGCTGCATCGCATGGCCGGCAGCGACCTCCTCGCGGGTGAGATAGCCCTTGTCGATCAGCATCTCCTCGAGCCCGAGAAACCATTTCTTGTAATAGGAGCTCGAGAGATAGACGTGCGGCGGCAAGGTCTCGCGATAGAAGCGCGAGGTGTCGATGTTGAAGGCACCGGCCGCGCCCATCGCGCGCACCATGGCCAGCACCCGCGACTCCCACTCCTCGTGAAACATCGGCTCGTTCGGCTCGGGCTCGACCTTGCCGAACCCGTCCATGCCGCCCATGTCGTGCACGCCGTTCACGACGGGGCTCCCGGCGACTTGGGAAAACCAGTGCCGATCATGGAGTCGCGCGTGACGAGCTCGGCGAGCTGCTCCTCGCTCCAGCCTTCCGTGCCGGCGGGGCGCATCGGCAGCACCAGGAAGCGCGTCTCGGCGGTGGAATCCCATACCCGGATCTCCGTGTCCTTCGGCACCGCGACCCCGAAATCGGCGAGCACGCCGCGCGGATCCTTCACCGCACGCGAGCGGTAGGGCGCGGCCTTGTACCAGACCGGCGGCAGCCCCAGCATTTCCCAGGGGTAGCAGGAGCACAGCGTGCACACGACCATGTTGTGCCGCTGCGGCGTGTTCTCGACCACGACGAGATGATCGCCGACGCGGCTGACATGGCCGAGCGTACCGATGGCCTTGGAGCCATCCTCCAGCAGCGCCTTCTTGAACGCCGGATCGGTCCAGGCCTTGGCAACGACGCGCGCGCCGTTGTGCGGGCCGATCTTGGTCTCATAGGCCTGGATGATGGCATCGAGCGCAGCCGGCTCGACATAGCCCTTTTCGGTCAGGATCGTCTCGAGCGCACGCACGCGCAGCTCGGTCTCGGACAGCTCGGAATGATCGTGATCGTGGTGATGATGGTCGTCGTGATCGTGGCTCATGCGGCGGAAGATAGGCGCAAGGGTCCGTTTCTGTCGAGCGTTCGTTGCAGCGCAAATCCGCCACCTGTTCGTGACGCTGTTGTGCGCTGATATTGCCGCCGGCAACCATGCTCTGCATGTATTCGCTCGGCCTCATGGGCGTGATCTCGTTACGCCACCGGACCTGCGCCGATGTATTTCGGGAGCGGCTATATCCGGAAGGGGCAGTTCCGGGGCCTTCGGACCGATCTCCGGAGTGCTCTATTTCGCGGGACCCCTGCTGATCGTGCTGCCCTGGCGGAGGATCTACTGAGCCTGTCTGGAGGCTGATCCCGGTTGGCGGAGGAATATTCTGCTCGCGGGAGAGATTGGGAAATCTTCGTCCAACTCCTGCCAAATATCTGAAATTGCAAGAAAGACTGGAAAAGGCGATGGTGCGTGCTGCGGTGCAGCGCGTTCGTTCCGGATCCTCACCGCTGTCTCCCCCCATCAACTTGGTTCCGGTGCGCGCACGCGGGAAACGCGAACTATTGTGCATGAAGGCTGCCTCCATGAATGCCCACCAATCGCTCGCGATCGGACGACCGATCGAAACGCTTGAAGCGATTTCACCCGCGCCGGCGGAGCCCGACGCGATGGTCCGTTTCGCCGGTATCTCGAAGACCTATCCGGCCTATCGCGGCAAGCCCGGCGTCATCGCGCTGCAAGACATCGACTTCGCCATTCCGCGCGGTTCCATCACCGGCGTGATCGGCCGCTCCGGCGCCGGCAAATCGAGCCTGGTCCGGCTCATCAACGGGCTGGAGAAGCCGACCACGGGCCGCGTGATCGTGGACAACAGCGATATCTCGGCGCTCGCCGGCCGCGAGCTGCGGCTGGCGCAGCGTTCGATCGGCATGATCTTCCAGCACTTCAATCTGCTGTCCTCGCGCACCGCGGCCGACAACATCGCGCTGCCGCTGGAGATCGCCGGCTGGGCCAAGGCCGACATCAAGGCCCGCGTCGCCGAGCTGCTCGCACTGGTCGGTATCGCCGACAAGCACGATCGCTATCCTTCAGAACTCTCCGGCGGCCAGAAGCAGCGCGTCGGCATCGCCCGCGCGCTGGCGACGCGGCCGAGCGTGCTGTTGTCGGATGAAGCCACCTCGGCGCTCGATCCGCAGACCACGCGGGCGATCCTCGATCTGCTTGCGAGCATCAACCGCGAGCTCGGGGTGACCATCGTGCTGATCACGCATGAGATGTCCGTGGTGCGCCAGCTCGCCAAGGAGGTGGTGGTGTTAGACGCCGGCCGCGTCGTCGAGAGCGGCCACGTCGCCGACATCTTCACCCATCCCAAACATCCGATCACGCAGTCCTTCCTGGCCGAGGTGATCGGCGACAGCCTGCCGGTGTCGCTGGCGAGCCGGATCGTTTCGGAGCGGCCTGCCGGCGGGCAGGCCGTGATCCGGGTCCAGGTGCGCGGGGCAGGGGCCGGCGACACCGTGGTGGCCCGGCTCGCGCGCGAGCTCGGGCTCGACGTCGCGCTGCTGTCGGCGCGCATCGACGAGATCGGCGGCCAGCATGTGGGCTCGCTCACGCTCGGAATCCCCGGCGGCGAGGACGCGGTGACGCGGACGCTCGCCTGGCTCTCTCAATATCAATTCTCGGCGGAGCGTCTCGGCTATGTCGCCTGAACTCATCAACCTGATCATCCAGGCCACCGGCGAAAGCCTGTACATGGTCGGCATCGCGGCGCTGCTCGGCACCGCCTTCGGCCTGCCGCTCGGCGTGTTCCTGGCCACCAGCCGCAAAGGCGAGCTGTTCGCGGCGCCCATCGTCAATCGCGTGCTCGGCATCGTCGTCAATGCGACGCGCTCGACGCCCTTCATCATCCTGGTCGTCGCCATCATCCCGTTCACGCGCCTCGTGGCCGGCACCTCGATCGGCTCGACGGCGGCGATCGTGCCGCTGACCATCGCCTCGACGCCGTTCATCGCGCGCCTCGTCGAGGCTGCGATCCGCGAGGTCGACGGCGGCCTGATCGAGACCGCGTCCTCGTTCGGCGCTTCGCCGCTTCAGATCGTGTTCAAGGTGCTGATCCCGGAGGCGCTGCCGGGACTGCTGCTGGCGCTGACGCTCGCCGTCGTTAGCCTGCTCGGCTACTCCGCGATGGTCGGCGCGGTGGGCGGCGGGGGCCTTGGCGATCTCGGTATCCGCTACGGCTATCAGCGCTTCATGCCGGAGATGATGCTGGCCGTCGTGGTCGTGCTGATCGCCCTGGTGCAGATCGTCCAGAGCGCGGGCGATTACCTGGCGCGCCGGGTCAATCGCCGGCTGCGGCATCACTGAAACATTTCCCGATGTTTCAGACAGGGCGATTCTGCTTCTGCCTGGAAACATTCCAAACTGCGAAGCACGCCTGAGCGCATTCGCCGCAGGTGCGGCGCACACGTCTGGAGAAATTCTAACGCGGTTCCTATCGCACTCGAAAACCGGCTGAGCTAGGGCGGGGCATCAAAAACGGTACCGGCGAAGCCGGCAGTGCGTGGGGCCTCGAAAGACGTGAGCGACTTTCAATTTTCTTCGCGTGGCGACACGCGTCGTCGACAGATTCAGGTGCTTTTCCTCGGGGCGGTCAGCACATTCTCTCTCGTCAGTCCCTTCGCTACCGTGGAGGCGCAGACGCAAATTCCTGCGGTCACCGTCGAAGCCCCGGCGCAGCGCGCCCGTCCTGCGGCCATTGCGTCCTCGCGACGGGCGGCGGCGGCGCGAACCGCACGCGCCAATCGTCGCGGCCCGGCGCAGCAGGCTGCGCCAACGCAGTCGGCGTCATCGAATGGCGCCACAGGCGAACGCGCCAATGGTCCGGTACGCGGTTTTGTCGCCACGCGCAGCGGTACCGCCACCAAGACCGACACGCCCCTGATCGAAACGCCGCAGTCGGTATCCGTCATCACCACCGACCAGGTCAGGAACCAGGGCGCGGTCTCGATCGGCGAGGCCCTGCGCTACACCGCCGGCGTCAGCGGCGACGTCAATGGCGGCTCGGACACTCGGTTCGGCGGCCTCCAGATCCGCGGCTTCGACATGACCATGCCGGGCCTCTACGTCGACGGCTTGCGGATTCCCTCCAGCAATTACGTGCATTTCAACGGCCTCGATCCCTATGGGGCCGAGCGAATCGAGGTGCTCAAGGGCCCGTCCTCCGCGATGTATGGCGGCAGCGGCACCGGCGGCATCCTCAATTACGTGACCAAGCTGCCGACCGCGCAGCAGTTCGGCGAGGTCTCGATCTCCGGCGGCAGCTTCAACCGCTATCAGGGCCAGTTCGACATGGGCGGCCCCGCCAACAAGGAAGGCACCGTGCTGTGGCGCCTGACCGGCGTCGTGCGCGACGGCGAAACCCAGGTCGACTTCAGCAAGGACAATCGCGTCTTCATCGCGCCCGCCGTCACCTTCAAGCCGAACGAGGACACGACCCTTACTGTGCTCGCCAACTACCAGAGGGATCGGGCAGGGTGGGGCCTCCAGTTCCTGCCGGCCTCGGGCACGGTGTGGCCGAACAACGGCCGCACCATCCCGGTCTCGTTCTTCGCGGGCGTGCCGAGCTTCGACGCGTTCAACACCGAGATCGCAACAATCGGCTACCAGCTCTCGCACGATTTTACCGACTACCTCACGTTCCGGCAGAACCTGCGCTACGCCTACCAGCACAACGAGGAAAAGGTGTTTTACGGCGGCGGCTATGCCGACGAAGCCGCAGGGCAGCTCGCGCGCTATGGCAGCTACAGCAACTCCTACATCAATTCCTTCGCCGTCGATAATCAGCTCCAGGGCAAGTTCACCACCGGCATTCTCAGCCACACCACGCTGGTCGGCGTCGACTACCGCAACACGTCCTTCCGCGACACCGCCTATGGCGTGACGACCTCGTCTCCGACGATCGACGTCTTCAACCCGGTGTACAGCTACGACTATGCCGTGGACGGCCTGCCGAGCGACAAGACCGGCGTCAAGCAGTCGCAGGTGGGAATTTACGCGCAGGATCAGATCAAGCTCGGCCGGCTCTCGTTCCAGCTCGGCGGCCGCCAGGATTTCGTGACGACGCAAGTCGACAACGGCATCTTCAACACCACGGTCGCGAAGGACGCCTCGGCCTTCACTGGCCGCGCTGCCGTGATGTACAATTTCGACAACGGCATCGCGCCCTATTTCAGCTACTCGGAATCGTTCCTGCCGCTGCTCGCGACCGGGCTTGGCGGACAGATGCTCAATCCAGAGACGGGCGTCCAGTACGAGGTCGGCGTCAAGTACCAGCCGATCGGCTGGAACGCGCTGTTCACCTTCGCCGCCTTCGACCTGACGCGTGACAACCTCGCTGTGTACGTGCCTGCAGCCACCTTTTACGAACAGATCGGCCAGGTGAAGTCGCGCGGCATCGAGCTCGAAGGCACGATGTCGCTCGCCGATGGCTGGAACCTGCGCGCGGCCTATGCCTATGTCGACGCCATGGTCACGCAGGATCCGGTCAACGTCGGCAAGGCGCCGGTCACCGTGCCGCTCAACCGCGCTTCGCTGTGGAGCGACTATACGCTGCAGAACGGGCCGCTCGCTGGCCTGCAGTTCGGCGGCGGCATCCGCTATGTCGGCACGACCTGGGGCGATGACGCCAACACCTTCAAGGTGGGCGCCTCGACCGTGCTGGACGCCCTGCTTGCCTACACCCATGACAATTGGCGCCTGTCGCTGAACGTGACCAACCTGGCCGACACGCGCTACGTCGCTGCGTGCTACAGCCTCGCGGGCTGCTTCTATGCCGAGGGACGCAAGGCGATCGGCAAGCTGACTTATCGCTGGTGAAATCAAAGACGGTCCGGCACCCGGGGGCCGGACGCGCTGATGAGAGTGGAAGACGATGAGAGCGATATTCGGCAGGCTGCATCGCTGGGCGGGACTGCTCACGGCCGGATTCCTGTTCTTCTCCGGCATCACCGGCGCGATCATCTCCTGGGATCACGAGATCGACGACGTCCTGAACAGCCATCTGTTCGATGTCTCGACGAAGGGGCCGGCCATTCCCTCGCTCGAGCTCGCCAAGATGATCGAGCAGCGTGATCCCCGCGCGCGCGTCGTCTACCTCTTCATGACGCCGGAGCAGGGCCACTCGCTGTGGTTCTTCGTCATGCCGCGGATCGATCCCGCGACGGGCAAGCGTTACCCGCTCGACTACAATCAGGTCTTCCTCGATCCCAACACCGGCGCGGAGCTTGGCCGCCGCTATTGGGGGGCGGTGTGGCCCGTCACGCGGGAAAACTTCGTCTCGTTTCTCTACAAGCTGCACTACACGATGCACATCCCGGAATTCTGGGGCAGCGACCGCTGGGGCATGCGCGTGCTCGGCATCATCGCCATCATCTGGACCATCGATTGCTTCGTCGGCTTCTACCTGACGCTGCCCTCGCGCCGGCGCGCAAAGGCGGCGCGCGCGCCCGCGGTCGCGCGCCAGCTCGAGCGCGGCTTCTGGGCGCGCTGGGCGCCGGCCTGGACCATCAAGACCTCGGGCAGCGCCTACCGCATCAATTTCGACATCCATCGCGCTTTCAGCCTGTGGACGTGGGGTGTGCTGTTCATCATCGCCTTCACGGCGTTTTCGCTGAATCTCTATTTCGAGGTGTTCTCGCCGCTGATGAAGATGGTGTCGAACTACACGCCGACGCCCTATGAGCAGCGGCCGTACCGCGATCTCGACGATCCCATCGAGCCCAAGGTCACCTTCGCCGACATCGCCGCGCGCGCCGCGGCCGACGGCAAGGCGCGCGGGTGGACGGTCCCGGTCGGGTCGATCAATTACGGCCCAGCCCATGGCGTCTATGCCGCCGCCTTCTTCCACCCCGGCGACGATCACGGCGCCGGCGGCGTCGGCCCGGCGCAGCTCTATTACGACAGCGAGGACGGCCGTCCCATCGGCGAGCGACTGCCCTGGGTCGGGACCGCCGCCGACATCTTCGTGCAGGCGCAGTTTCCGCTGCATTCGGGCCGCATCGTCGGATTGTTCGGGCGCATCCTGATCTCGGTGATGGGCCTCGTGGTCGCCGCGCTCTCGGTCACCGGCGTCGTGATCTGGTGGCGCAAGCGCCGCGCCCGGGTTCGCGTACGCGAGACCGCGGCCCTGCGGCTGAACCGGCAGCAACTCACGCCGGCAGAGTAGGGCACCCGCGTTCTGCCAGCGGATGAACCTTCGCACCCGGCGTCGGCACAAAGATGGGAGATCGCTCTCCAGTCTTCCGGAATTGCAATGAGATTGCTTGCCTTGCTCTGCCTGCTCGTCCTGGCCGCGCCTGCCCGTGCTGCCGCGCCCGAGCAGCACTATCTCGACCTGCGCGACCGCTACATCGCAAAATTCTCCAGCGCCAAGGAGAGCGACGAGATCTACAAGCAGCATGATGCGGCCCTGAAGGAGCTGGCCGGCGTGCTGCGCGGCCTGGTCGGTCCGGTCGCGATCAAGGGGCTGCCGACTGAAGCCAAGTCGAACGTCGATACGCTGTTCAAGAGCGACATCGGCTTCGGCCATCTCGACGGGCTGAGCTTCGCTTCCGAAGGCGACAAGATGCAGGCCGTGGTGACCACGACCGGGCTGCTCAGGCACTGGCTGGGCGAGCATCGCGAGGACGGCATGCCGCAGGAGAGCGGCGCAGCGTTGAAATCCGACCGCTTCTATTATTATGCGATCCAGGACGCCGCCTTCGCGATCTATGCGGAGCTACCGATCACCAAGCCGGCAAGGGCGAGCGTCGCAGCCGCTGTGCTCGGCGTGCGCGGCAATGGCGACCTGAAGGGGCCGCCGAACGAAGTCGACGTCGTCGCGATCCAGGGCGACAAGGTCTATTTCCTCGCGGCAACGGAGGCCGTGAAGACCGCCCCGATCCCGGCCTGCGAGAAGGTCTGGAAGCAGATGATGGCAAAGCCCGTCGACAAGAAGGATCCGCGCGGCGAGATGACCCGCGAAGACAAGGCGATGACCGCCTTCACTTCGTGCTTCGCCAAGGAAGCCCCGAGCCAGAGCTGGTATGCGGCCGCCGTCAAGAAGGCGCAGAGCCAGTTGGAGCGACTGCCGCTTCCCTAGGAACGCCCAGCTCAAGGTGCTCCGTCTTCGCCGGTGCAGGCGAAGCGGCCGCATGGACTGTCCCGGAAGGGAGAGACGTGAGATTTTTGACACTTGCGGGTTAGGCGAGATACTATGGCCTTTTGTCATACTTGCTGCATCCGGTCTGGCACCAGCTGGGGACCGTTCTTGCGGTTCGTCAACGATTTGGCTGCGATTGACGATGAGTACGCAAACCCGCGACCCAAAAGGCGAACGTCATCGATTGACGGTGCTGTTCTCTGACCTTGTGGGGTCCACGGCCCTGGGCAGAGATGTCGAGTCCGAGCACCTTTCCGAGCTCCTCGGCCAATTGCGGCAGATCTGGCATCGCGCGGTGGCGAAGCACGGCGGTCGCATCATCAGAACACAGGGAGACGGTGCCCTCGCTATTTTCGGCCATCCCCAGTCGGGCGAAGACGACGGTCGTCGTGCTGCGGAAGCAGCGCTCGATATTCACCAATGGGTCGGGCAGCTGCGCCACGATGGCGTGTCGCCGGCGCTGATGCCGCTGCGAATGCATTCGGGTATCCATGCCGGCACCGTGCTCCTGACCCAAGGCGACATCGAGTCCGGCCGGTATGACCTGATCGGCGATGTCGTGAACACGGCGGCGCACCTGTCGCGTCACGCCGGTCCGGATCAGATCCTCGCCAGCCTCGATGCCCTTGGGCCGCACGCCAACTTCTTCGAGCTCGGTGCCCATCTCCCATCGGGAGGGATTTCCGGAATGCCGCAGGCGAGGCTGGTGCTGAGACGAAGCACGGCGACCCGACGCTTCGAGGCAACCGCGCGCCGCGGCTTGACACCCTTCATCGGTCGTAACGAGGTATTCGGCTTCCTGACACGTTTTCTGAGCGAGGCACCTCCGCCCGCGCAACGTTGCACGGTCATCGTGGGCGGCCCCGGCCTCGGCAAGACACGCCTTCTGGAAGAAGTGCTGGAACACGTCGGCACCGAGCGCTTCAGGCTGCTGCGGGGCAGCTGCGAGAGTTATGTCGGTGCCGAGGTTCTGCAACCGTTCCTGCAAATGCTGCGCTCCGCTCTCGGAATAGGCCCGGATGCTTCCATCGTTGAGGCCAAGGAGACCGCGCGCACGGCTCTGGAGCCATGGGCGGCCCAGCTCGGCCCGCATGCAGAATCGATCCTCGCTCTGGCGTCGGCCGGCGCCGATGCGCGCGGCGGCCGCATCACTGTCGACGGCGTCGTCGGCGATCTCCTCGCGTTCTTCACCGGCGTGTCGGCGCAAGGCCCGCTGGTGCTGGTGATCGACGACTGGCAATGGTCCGACGATGCAAGCCGCCAATTGCTCCAGGCCTTGCTGGAATTGCCCAACGGACCTCGTGTCATCCTCGCCAGCCGGCCGCGCGAGGACGGCACCGAATGGATTTCAGGCGCGCCGCACCTGCTCCTCGAACCGTTTCAGGGGCCGGAAACCGACCTTGCCGTACGCCGCTGGGTGCCGCAGGCCGATCCGTTCCTCGTCGCCCGCATCCACGCCTACGCGGGTGGAGTGCCGTTGTTCATCGAAGAGCTCTGCCATTCCATCGCCGCCAACGATCCTGCTTCATTCGAAGCGCGCAGCAAACAGGGCTGGATCGCAACACTGGTCGCCTCGCGCCTGGCACGCCTGCCGTCCGATGAGGCGAAGGTGGTCCGCGCCGCGGCCGTCATCGGCAACACCGTGCCGCACGGGTTGCTGGTTTCGGCCTGCGGCAGCGAACCCGAGCCGGCCATCGTGCGGGCATTGGCCGATGCGGACTTTCTCTATGCCGATCCAGGGGGCGACGTCCTGCGCTTCAAGCACGGCATCACGCGCGACGCGGTCTACGACAGCATTGGGTTGCACGAGCGTCAGGCATTGCACAAGCGGATCGAAGCCACCTTGCTGGCGCGGTCCGAGCAGGCTGATCGCGAGGACGCGATGGAAGCTCTGGCCTATCATTCGCGCGGCGCAGGTCATTGGGAAAGCGCAGCCCGCTATGCCGAACGCGCCGGCGACAAGGCCATGGCTGCATTTGCGCTCGATCGTGCCAGTGCGCAGTACCAGGTCGCCATGCAAGCGCTGGATCGCGTGCCGGATCGCTCGCGCGAGCAATCGTTGCGCTGGTGCTTGCTGGCCAACAAGCTGGGTATGGCCAACATCTTCGACCCGCTGTCGCTGACCGACGATACGTCAGTGTTCGAACGCGCGGTTGCGATCGCGTCCTCCCTCGGCGAGACCGCCGCGATGGCGAGCGCCTATGAATGGCTCGGCTACATGTGCTATGGGTTCGGCCGTTTCCGGGAAGCTGTGACGCACACGCGGACGGCACTGGAATTGGCGCGCAAGCTCGGTGATCATCGCCTGATCGCCCAGATCGAAGCAACGCTCGGGCAAATTCTGGCCGCAAGCTGTCAGTACGACGAAGCCATCGCCCTGATCGACGCTGCCATTTCGACCAAGCAGCAGCGCACCCGGCGGCATGGCGCGATATCCTTCGGAGCGACCTACGCGCTGTCGTGCAAGGGCGGCATCCTCGCGGATCGCGGCGATTTCGACGGTGCCCACGCATGTTTCCGCGAAGCCATGGCCCTGGTCGAAGGCTCGACCCATCCGGTCGTCAATTCCGTACGCAACTGGATTGCGGTCGCGCTGAACTGGCAGGGCCGCTGGCGCGAGGCGGAGCAGCTTGCCGTCGAAGGGGCGCGCATCGCCGAAAACACCCGCAGTCTGCTGCTGCTGGCGGATTGCCGGGCCGCCTCGGGATTTGCCCGCTGGTCGGCGACCGCCGACGCCGATGGCTTGCTGCAGCTGCGCAACGCCGCGGAATGGATGGAGCGGCGCAACTTTCAATTCTACACGTCGGTTCAATATAGCTGGCTCGTCGAGGCGGCGACGGCGGAAGGCGACGTCGAGACGGCACGGCGGTATGCCGCCCATGTCCTGCGCCGCGCGCGCGAAGGCGAGCGGCTGGGCGAGACGGCGGCGTGCCGCTCGCTGGCGAGGCTCGCAGCCCGGCGCCAGGATCTCGGCCTCAGCGAACGCTGGTTGCAGCGGGCCGAGGCCTCCGCAGGCTGGCGCGGTTCGCTGCGCGATGCGGCCCTGAACCTGGCCCTGCGCGGCGAGCTTCTCGCGGGGCAGGGGCAGGGCGAGGCGGCCCGCCAGACCATTATGGAAGCCGCCGAGAAACTCAAGGCGCTCGGCATGCACTGGCATGCGGAGCAGGCGATCCGGCTCTTCATCGGCACACCCGTCGTCTACGCCAACGATCAACTCGGTCGTGCTCAGCCTTGTGCCGTCTAGTCGCTGCGCCGCCTGTCCTCAAACGGCTCTAGCGCAGAGCTGGACTCGGCGGCGCGGGAACCCTTCCGTCCATCGTCAGGCTCATTGGAATGGGGCCGGCCCGCAAGGGTAGCGGCGTCTCCACCAATGCGCTGAAGAAACCCAGCATCACTGCCAATGCCGGATCTGCTCCGGGACATGAATGCGTGGGATGCCCCGCGACCCTGCGGTTGCCGCCGAAGGCGTGATAGAGGTCCTGACGACCTTCGGCGAGATTTTGCTGGGTGGCGGAGACCGCGCCGGCGACGATGACGTCCCCCGGCCTGACCTCGACACCTCCGATGGTTTGCGAAACGACGGCTGTCCGCCAGATCAGTTCGGGCACCGCGCGAAGTTGCATCGCGGGGATGAAGTCGTCTCTCAGGCGGTTGAGGGCGTCCATGTAGTTCTTTGCTTCCGTGCCGGCATAGCGAGCGCGCAACGCCCATAGCGTTCCTTCGCGCAGCCATTCGTTCAATATCCTGCGCAGGTTGCCGTCGACGGTCGGAATGAAGCCCATCATGGCGCCGGCGATGGTACGCGCCACGAACGGAATGTCGCCGGTGCCTCGCGGCGAATTATAAACCGCCTTCGTCACGGGTCCGCTCGTCGGCCCGAACTGCGTCAGGAAACTCTCCATGGCGCGGCGCGCAGCGTCGCCATGTGCCGCGCCGATCGCCTCCACCGTCGTGTTCGGGTGGGGCTGGAAGATGTAGCGCGAAGGGGAGAGGAAATGGCCGGGATAACCGGGCGGCTCGCCTGGCTTCCAATCCCAGCGATAGCCGATGCGGCGGAAATGCCCCCCGTCTTCGCTCAACCCGAACCACGCTTCGCAGAAGGCGGCGAGCAGCGGATCCACCAATTCGTGCACGTCGACGGTCAGTTCCCAGCTCGCTTCGCCGTCGCTAGCGGCATAGTCAATCATCTGCTTGACCATGAAGCCCAGCACCTTCTGTGTGACTGTGCGCGCCAGCTCGAATGCGGCGGGTTGGTCAACGGCCATGATCGCAGCGTTGCAGGCGGCGGATTCCTGCTCATAGACCTGGTCCGGCTGTCCGGCGTCGCGGCCAAGATAGAGGATGCCGAACGACCGCAGCATGCGGGGAAGGTAGCCGGTGATGGTCAGCTTGGTGTCGGTATCGGCAAAGACCTGGTAGACCATCTCGCGGTCGGCGACCAAGACACCGAAGGGCGTGCGGAGCGCGCCGCCGTGGCGCTGGCGGATCGCAGCCCAGATCGACGCGTTGACGAAATGCGAGGCCGAATCCGGATCTTCGAGCGCCGTCTTCCATGCGGCCATCGCCGCGGCTTCGCCCTGCCGGCTCTCGATCAGGCGCAGACGCGCGATCTCCTTTTCCCCCTGATCGACGCTCCACGTCACCGCCGGTTTGTGGCCCTGGCTAGCCGCCCATTGCTGCAGGTCGGCAAGCGCCTTCTTGGATGGCGCGAAGAAATACGCTCCCCATTCCAGACGAACGAACGGACGGGGTTCGTCGTGGAGCCGGTCCGAGCCGTCCAGCGCCACGCGAATGGTTTGGCCTCCATGCTCGAAACGGAAATGTCGGAGCCGGCCAGGCTCGGCGAGGCCGAGGAAAGGATCGCTTACCCCCGAGGACGACGCCGAGCTGTTGCCGCCGGCCAGCCAGCTCTGCACCACCTCGAACTGCTCGCCGAGGCTGGCATTGTAGGCCATGAAGACCAGGCCGCGTTCTGGTTGCTGAGCGGATTTGGCGGCTTGCGCGTCAACGGGCGGACCGTAGGACATGCCACGCCTGACGATCCGTGGGGGCCTGGCGCCGGCATCCGCCTTGGTGATCGAGAGGCGCGGATTGGCGCGCCGTATGTGTGCGTGAAACGGGCACAGTTGGGCCTGTGGATCGGCGTCGTAGTTGAAGTCGTTGTAGCCTTTGTCAGGGGGCGGAGTAGGGGTCAGGGGTTGGCCGGCCTGGGGATGGCCCGTCGGCCAGCGTCCCATCATCTTGGCCATCAACATCTCGCGCGTCAGGGCAGGTGCGTCCGGTCCGGCCGTCTCGGTCACCTGTCGCGTCGCGCGGCACAGCACGTCCTCGAACTGCTCGACATCCTGTCGCAGCTTGCGCAGCGCCATGAAGCTGCCGTCGCGGAGCATTGCGTGAGCACGATTGGTCGTGTCGCCGAGCGGCGCTGTCTCGTCGGCGAGGTTGGGGTAGCCGCACAGAATCTCGCCAAGATGCACCCGATTGGAATAGACCTCGCCGGCCTCGCTCGCGTCCAGCACCGGGTTCGAACTGCCATCGGCGAAACCAAAATGGTCCTTCATGTTCTCAGAGGACCCAACACGTTGCCGCTGCATCCACTGAATCGACAGCGGCCTGACGCCTGGATCCACCTCGACCAGGCGGTTCATTTCGGCCATCAACGGTTTTCTCGCGTCCGCCGCCGTCTGCGGGTCCTTGTTCGGGTCTTTGGTCAGCAGGCGAAGCTGAAGGACGGCATGGACGGAGCTCATGCTGATGCGCGGCGCGGGGGCGCCTTCGGGCAGGTCGGGCGCGTTGATCCCGAGCGCCCAGTTGCTGGCCGGAAGGCGCCATCGCTGGGGGTGATTCCAGCGCACGTCGCCGAGCAGGCCGGCGCGTCTTTCCATGCCCTGCACAAACTCTTCCGGCAGTGTGCGCACCTCATCGTCTGACAGGCCGGCCTGGCGCAGCCCCTCGACGGTGAATGCGATGTTGGTGACGATCTGCCCCGGTGTCAGAACGTCGGCCGCGGACGTCACCTGCAGGACGTCGAGAAACGCCGCCAGCGCGGCCGGATTGGCGAACTGCAACAGCAGCAGGCAGCCGTGATCCGAGGCGGGGTAGGCGGAGAGAATCCCGCCCTGCACGTTGCAGCGATCCTGCAACGGCGATTGGGGCGGCAGGGCGAGCGGCAGCTTTTGTCGCACTGGCGCCACGTCGGGCGGGGTCATCAACCAGTGCAGCGCTTCTTCATAGCGCCGGCTGGCGCGTTTGACGCCTTCCGCATAGGCGGGGGTGTTGATCATGGTGACGAATTCCGGCAGCAGCTCGTGGGCGGCCCGATGCAGAACCACCCCGTCATGCGTCCCCGGCGGATAGAAGTCGGCCAGATGGTAGAGCCCCGCCAGCGCAAGTATGCCATGGCGAAAGGCAGGCCGGCCGGCCGCTTCGGGGGTGAGCGGTTTGCTGAAGCCGGCATTGGTCGGATCGACGCCCTGGAATACCGAGCGTCGCGCAATCTCTTCCGGCGACGGAATCCTCATCCGCGTGACGATCTGATCGGCGCCGGCGCCCGAGTCGCGCCGATAGACCCGCTCCTCCATCCGCAGGAACCGTGTGTCGTCCACGGTCAGGTCGGGGGTGGCATAGAGGAAATAGGCTTCAGTCTGCCTGCTCTTGAGCCAGATACCCCAGTTTTCGTACGTGTTCTCGTGACCGAGCACATAGCCCTCGGTATTGCAGAAGATGAGATCGAGCAGCCGCGCGGCCTTCTGCCAGATGACGCGGACATAGGCCTCCCAGGAGCCGTCGAACGTCGCGGTGAGCAGCACGTAGTCCACGGCATCCACGGAGTCGTCCTCGGGTTCGAGCACGGCGATGCCCACCGAGTGGATCCGTCCGACGCGGTCCACGGAATCGGACAGCACGCGGGCGAGCTCGTATTCATACGCATTGGCGCGTCCGCTATTCAGCGCCCGCAATACATATTTGACTCGGGTCTTGTACGTGGTCGCATCCAGGGAGGGCACGAACCCCTTCTTGATCGGAGCCATCACCCTGAAATCGGACGTGCCGGCCATGCTGCCGGTCTTGATGGTCAAATCACGACGCATGTCTCTGGCTCCCCCGGGTCGCACGCGGGCTGGAGGCGCCTTCGCGCCTGGGCCCGGCAACCGAAACGTGTTTCGTTATGCAACGCTATTTGAGAATAGTGCGGCTCTCGGCCGTTCAATTGTATGAACTGGCCCACACTCTCCGAACTTTCGGGCGCGGCGCGCAGGCGGAAGTTTCGCCGGAGCAATGCAATCAGGTAGCCCCGGGAGCGGCATAGGTTTGAGCCCGGGAAGGGATCGGGCTCGCGCGCGAGCTAGCGGCGCAGCTCACAGGCCGTGCAGACAGCGGTCCGTATCTATATCCACGATTCGCATAAGGTATATTATGGAATATCTTTATCTACAATCAGATCAATAATTTAGCCAATACTCCTCCAGCCGTATCTCCACTTGAGCGCTGGTTGCGGCCTGCGCCTCGACGGTCGCCTGAGCTAGTGTCGGCTACTGTGCATGGGGTTGTTTTTCCAGATTTGAAATCGGGTCTCCTGTGCCGAAAGCCGTTATTGCGGTGACCTTGTCCGGCTGCAATAAGCGAGGCTTCCGCGAGATCGCAGATGACCTTAAGGCGACGGTCCGTATAGGTTTGCATCTCAGAACAACAACAAACCTTCCGAGGAAGCAGACCCATGGTCTTTTCGACGCGCTTTTCCCGACGCACGCTTCTCAAGGCCTCCACCGCGACCGCGGTCCTGGGCGGCATCGGTGCGCCCCATGTGGCCCGCGCCCAGAGCGCCGAGTTCACCTACAAGTACGCCAATAACCTGCCCGACACCCATCCGCTCAACGTCCGCGCCAAGGAAATGGCGGCGGCGATCAAGACCGAGACAGGCGGCAAGTTCGACCTGCAGATCTTCCCGAACAACCAGCTCGGCTCCGATACCGACATGCTGAGCCAGATCCGCTCCGGCGGCGTCGAGTTCTTCACGCTGTCGGGCCTGATCCTGTCGACCCTGGTGCCGGCGGCGTCCATCAACGGCATCGGCTTCGCGTTCCCGGATTACGAAACGGTCTGGAAGGCCATGGACGGCGATCTCGGCGCCCATGTCCGCGGCGAGATCAAGAAGGCCGGTCTCGAGGTCATGGACAAGATCTGGGACAACGGCTTCCGCCAGACCACGTCGTCGACCAAGCCGATCACCGGGCCTGACGACCTCAAGGGCTTCAAGATCCGGGTGCCGGTGTCGCCGCTGTGGACCTCGATGTTCAAGGCGTTCGATGCCGCGCCGGCCTCGATCAATTTCAGCGAAGTCTATTCGGCGCTGCAGACCAAGATCGTCGAGGGCCAGGAGAACCCGCTGGCGATCATCTCGACCGCCAAGCTCTTCGAGGTGCAGAAGTACTGCTCGCTGACCAACCACATGTGGGACGGCTTCTGGTTCCTGGCCAACCGCAGAGCCTGGGAAAAGCTGCCCCAGGACGTGCGCACCGTGGTCGCCAAGAACATCAATGCCGCCGCCGTCAAGGAACGTGAGGATACCGCCAAGCTCAATGCCAACCTGCAGCAGGAGCTCGCCGGCAAGGGCCTGGCGTTCAACCAGCCGGCCGTGGCACCGTTCCGCGACAAGCTGCGCTCTGCCGGCTTCTATGCCGAATGGAAAGGCAAATATGGCGATCAGGCCTGGGAGCTCCTGGAGAAGGCCGTCGGCAAGCTGTCGTAACGCGTTGGGTCCGTTATGGCTCACGTCGAGATCGAGGTGACCGAAGCGGTGGGCGAGGTGACGTTGCAATCCCCTCGCCGACCTTCGCTGCTGACTTCGCTCGAGCGCGTGCTCGGTCTCGTCGTCGAAATCCCGGCGGCGACCCTGGTCGTCGCCGAGATCGTGATCCTGTTTGCCGGTGTGGTCGCGCGCTACGGCCTGCACCGGCCGCTGATCTGGTCGGACGAGCTCGCCTCGATCCTGTTCCTGTGGCTCGCGATGCTCGGCGCGGCGGTCGCATTCCGCCGCTCCGAGCATATGCGCATGACCGCGATCGTCGCGAGCGCCAGGCCGGCGATGCGAGCCTATCTCGATCTGGTCGCGACCTCGGCCGCGCTGGCATTCCTGGCGCTGATCGTCTGGCCGTCCTGCGACTATGCCTACGAAGAGAGCTACATCACCACGCCGGCGCTGCAGATCTCCAACATGTGGCGCGCCGCCGCGCTACCGGCCGGCGTCGGGCTGATGGCGGCCTTTGCCTTGCTGCGGCTGCTACGCGCGGCCGACTACCGGATGGTCGCCGCCGCCGTGCTGTCGGTTGCGATCGTGATCGGCCTGTTCTGGCTAGCGGAGCCGCTCCTGCGGCCGCTCGGCAATCTCAACCTCGTCATCTTCTTCGTCGGCGTTGCCGGCTTCTGCGTCTTTGCCGGCGTTCCCATTGCGTTCGGCTTTGGCCTCGCCATCTTCGGCTATCTCGCGTTGACCACGCGCACGCCCGTCATGGTGCTGGTCGGGCGCATGGACGAGGGCATGAGCCACCTCATCCTGCTTTCCGTGCCGCTGTTCGTGTTCTTAGGCCTGCTGATCGAGATGACCGGCATGGCGCGGGCCATGGTGGCGTTCTTGGCAAGCCTGCTCGGCCATATCAGGGGCGGCCTGCATTACGTGCTGGTCGGCGCGATGTACCTCGTCTCCGGCATCTCCGGCGCCAAGGCCGCCGACATGGCCGCTGTCGCGCCCGTGCTGTTCCCTGAGATGAAACAGCGCGGCGCCAAGCCCGGCGACCTCGTCGCGCTGCTGGCGGCAACAGGCGCCCAGACCGAGACGATTCCGCCGAGCCTGGTGCTGATCACGATCGGCTCGGTGACGGGCGTCTCGATCGCCGCTCTCTTCACCGGAGGCCTGCTGCCCGGCGTCGTGCTCGCGGTCACGCTCTGCATGCTGGTGTGGTGGCGCTACCGCCACGAGGACATGAGCCATGTCCGCCGCGCCACGGCTTCCGAGATCGGCAAGACCTTCGTCATCGCCCTGCCCGCGCTCGCGCTGCCCTTCGTGATCCGCTATGCCGTGGTCGAGGGCATCGCGACTGCCACCGAGGTCTCGACCATCGGCATCGTCTATGGCGCGCTCGTCGGCCTCCTGGTCTACCGCCGGTTCGACTGGCGGCGGCTGTTTCCGATGCTGGTCGAGACCGCGGCACTGTCGGGCGCGATCCTCCTGATCATCGGCACGGCCACCGGCATGGCCTGGGGCCTGACGCAATCGGGCTTCTCGCGCTCGCTGGCGGCGGCCATGACCGGTTTGCCTGGCGGGGCTGCGACTTTCATCGCTGTGTCCATCCTGGCCTTCACCATCCTCGGCAGCGTGCTGGAGGGCATTCCGGCCATCGTGCTGTTCGGACCGCTGCTGTTCCCGATCGCCCGCGCCGTCGGCGTGCACGAGGTGCACTACGCCATGGTGATCATCCTGGCCATGGGTATCGGGCTATTCGCCCCGCCCTTCGGCGTCGGCTATTATGCCGCCTGCGCCATCGGACGCGTCGATCCGGCCGAAGGCATCAAGCCGATCTGGGGCTATCTGCTGGCGCTGCTGGTGGGATTGATCATCGTCGCGATCTTCCCCTGGATCTCGATCGGATTTCTTTGATGCGGTTTAAGGAGGGTGTCGATGAGTGAGCGACCGAACCCGTACAATATCGGCCTCGACAAGACGCAAGCCAACTATGTGCCGCTGAGCCCGCTCAGCTTCCTCGCGCGCAGCGCCGCCGTCTATCCCGATCACGTCAGCACGGTCTATGAAGGCCGCAGCTTCACCTGGGCGCAGACCTATGAACGGTGCCGGCGCTTTGCGTCCTGGCTGGCAGGCAAGGGCATCGGTGTCGGCGACACCGTGGCGGCGATGCTGCCGAACATTCCCGCGATGAACGAGGCGCACTTCGCTGTGCCGATGACGGGCGCGGCGCTCAACGCACTCAACATCCGGCTCGATGCACCTTCGATCGCGTTCCAGCTCGACCATGGCGGCGCGAAAATCATCCTTGTCGACCCCGAGTTTTCAGGCGTCATCAGCGACGCGCTGGCGAAGATGACCGGCCCCAAGCCGCTGGTGGTCGACGTCGACGACGCCGCATTCAAAGGCGGCAAGCGCATCGGCGAGATCGAATATGAGACGGCGGTCGCCGAAGGCGATCCTGGCTTCGCGCCGATCACGCCAAGCGATGAATGGGACGCCATCGCCCTGAGCTACACCTCGGGCACGACGGGCAATCCCAAGGGCGTCGTCACCCATCATCGCGGCGCCTATCTGAACGCCGTCAGCAACATCCTCGCCGGCAATCTCGGCCAGCATCCGGTCTATCTCTGGACCCTGCCGATGTTCCACTGCAACGGCTGGTGCTTTCCGTGGACCATCGCGGCCGCCGCCGGCATCAATGTCTGCCTGCGCAAGGTCGAGCCGACAAAGATATTCGAGCTGATCAAGAGCCAGGGCGTGACCCATATGTGCGGCGCGCCGATCGTCTACAACACGCTAATCAACGCCCCCGATGCGCCCAAAGGCAATGCCGCGCGCCGCGTCGTCGGCCTGATCGCGGGCGCTGCGCCGCCGGTCGCCGTGCTCGAAGGCGCCGAAAGCATCGGCATCCAGCTGACGCATGTCTACGGCCTGACCGAGGTCTACGGCCCCGCCTCCGTCTGCGCCGAGCAGCCGGGCTGGGACGAGCTCCCTCCCGCCGAGCGCGCGCGCATGAAGCGCCGGCAGGGCGTGCCCTACCCGCTCGAGGAAGCCGTCACCGTGATCAACCCGCAAACCATGCTGGAGGTGCCGCGCGACGGCGAGACCATCGGCGAGGTCATGTTCCGCGGCAACATCGTGATGAAGGGTTACCTGAAGAACGAGAAGGCGACCAAGGAAGCGTTCGAAGGCGGCTGGTTTCACACCGGCGATCTCGGCGTGCTCGACGAGCACGGCTACGTCATCATCAAGGACCGCTCCAAGGACATTATCATTTCCGGCGGCGAGAACATCTCCTCCGTTGAGGTCGAGGACGTCCTCTACAAGCACCCGGCCGTGCTGTTCGCCGCCGTGGTGGCAAAGCCCGATCCGAAATGGGGTGAAGTACCTTGCGCCTTCGTCGAGCTGAAGGACGGCGCGAGCGCAACCGAGGCCGAGATCATTGCGTTCTGCCGAACGCACATGAGCGGCTTCAAGACGCCGAAGGCCGTCGTGTTTGGGCCGATCCCGAAGACGTCCACCGGCAAGATCCAGAAATTCCTGCTGCGTAACCGGGTGGACTCCGCGAAGGCGATCTTAGCGTGAGCTTCTCGCGGCCTCACAAAAGGATCTGAAAGTCTCCGCCCGCGCGATGATTGTGCGTAGGACACGTCGGAGACGCATCCCGCCGCAGCCCGGGGCAGGCTTTGACGGCCTCTGGTAGCATCCTTGTCGACAGCCACACCAGGGCTCCCGCTTGCACGTGAGCCTGACGACTGAAACGCGTGTCGCGGAGGAACCTCTCGCATGCGGGACCATTGGTGTTCGACCTTTCCCGAACCACGCTCGGAATGCACGTTGCCAAAGGCTGAGAACGACGGCGAACAATCTGAAGCTCCCTCACCAAACCCGAAGCGGCGTGGCCTCGCGCGCTCGCTCGGGCTCGGTGTGGTCACCGGAGCCGCTGACGACGATTGCTCGGCCATAGGAACCTATGCGAGCGCCGGAGCGCAATTTGGAACATCGCTGTTGTGGACTGCCCCCATCACGTTTCCAATGATGTTCGCGGTCGTCTACCTCTCCTCCAAGCTCGGGCAGGTCAGCGGCAAGGGGCTGTTTCACGTCATCAAAGATCATTATTCCAGCTGGGTCCTCTGGCCGACGCTGATAGGCGTGCTGGTTGGGAACACCATCGAAGCGGCCGCGGATCTCGGAGGCATGGCAGCAGCGCTCGGACTGTTCGTTCCGTTGCCTGCTCCGGTCATCGTGTCCGGCGTCGCCCTCGCGATTCTCGCGCTTCAGGTTTGGGGTTCGTACGAGACCATCCGCAACATTTTCAGATGGCTCGCCTTGGTGCTGTTTGCCTATGTCGGTTCGGCCCTTCTCGCCAAGCCGGACCCGTGGGAGGTGCTGCGCGGCACCTTGGTTCCGACCGTGCAATTCTCAGGCGAATTTCTCTCTATCCTCGTTGCGATTATCGGCACGAGCCTGTCGGCGTACCTCTACACCTGGCAATCCAATGTCGAGGTCGAGGAGAAGATCCAGCAGGGACGCACCACGCTGGAGGAGCGGCGCGGAACGACGCAGGGCGATTTGCGCCGATCGCGCAACGATATCCTGACCGGAATGCTGTTCTCCAACATCATCATGTATTTCATCATCCTTTCGACCGGCGCCACCCTTCACAAGGCGGGCCAAACCAATATCGACACGGCGGCACAGGCCGCCGAAGCCTTGCGCCCGATCGCCGGGGACACAGCAGGCATCCTGTTCGCGGTCGGAATTATCGCAGTCGGCTTCCTCGCTGTGCCGATCATGACCACCGGCGCGGCCTACGATCTCTGTCAGGTGATAGGCTGGAAGAGCAGCCTGCACGCGCGTCCCAAGGAGGCCAAGAAATTCTATGCAGTGATCGCCGGCTTTACGCTGGTTGCGGTTGTCCTGAATTTTATTGGCTTTAATCCCATGCGCGCGCTGGTCTATTCCGGGATCGTACAGGGCTTTTCGACCCCGCCGCTGCTGTTGTTCATCCTGTTGATGACAAACAACCGCAAAATCATGGGTGATAAAGTCAACACCCTGCCGCTCAACATCCTCTCGTGGATCACGGTGGGCGCAATCTTCGCGGCGACGGCGGGCCTCGTCGCTTCCTGGTTCATCTAGGCTTGGCTAAGCGCGATCGGATCGGGATGGATCCTAACCGCGCCCCAGCTCATGGCTCGCGCATGGTCGTTTCGCAAATCGCTGCACGCTTGCCCGGATCATGCTTTAACGTTTCACTGACCAGAATGCTTGCTCGCCTTAGTGCGTCTCCAGCCGCAGCCCGTCATAGGCCGGCACCACGCCAGGGGGCAGCGACTGCCGGATGACCTCGTAGTCGACGTCGGCGGTCATGTTGGTGATGACCGCGCGCTTCGGCTTGAAGCGCTCGATCCAGGACAGCGCATCGTTGATGCTGAAATGGCTGACATGGCTGGTGTAGCGCAGGCCGTCGACGATCCAGAGATCGAGATTCTCCAGCGCGCCCCAGCTCTCGCGCGGGATATCGTTGAGGTCCGGCGTATAGGCCGCATTCCCGATGCGGTAGCCGAGCGCGGGAATGTTGCCGTGCTGCACCAGAAAGGCAGTCATCGTCACGGCGCCGCCCTTCCCCAGAATGGTCTGGCTTTCGCCCGCCTCGATCGAATGCCGGGTCAGGATCGGCGGATAATCGCTGCCCTCGGGCGAGATGAAGCAATACGAGAACCGCGACAGGATGTCCTTGGCGGTCGACTGGTTGAAATAGGTCGGAATGCGCCGGCGCATGTGCATGACGACCGACCGCAGATCATCCATGCCGTGAGTCTGGTCGGCATGCTCGTGCGTCAGGAACACCGCGTCGATGTGGTCGACATTGGTCGAGAGCAATTGCTCGCGCAGGTCCGGCGAGGTGTCGATCACGATGCGTGTCGTGCCGTGCTCGGACGTCCGTTCGACCAGCAGCGAGCAGCGGCGACGGCGGTTCTTGGGATTGTTGGGATCACAGGCGCCCCAGCCGAGCGCCGGGCGCGGCACGCCGGCGGAGGAGCCGCAGCCCAGGATCGTCAGCGTCAGCGTCATGTGGCTCCCAGTCTCAAGCTTTCACCTTCGAGAACAGGCGGAAGAAATTTTCGCTGGTCTGGCGCGCAACCTCGTCAAGCGACACGCCGCGCGTCTCGGCGAGTACTTTTGCGACCTCGACCACGTAGGCCGGCTCGTTGCGCTTGCCCCGAAACTTGCCGGGCGCAAGATAGGGCGAGTCTGTTTCAACCAGAATACGGTCGGGCGGCAGTTCGGCTGCGAGCGCGCGCAATGCCTCCGATTTCTTGAAGGTCAGGATTCCCGTGAAACCGATATAGAGCCCGAGCGACACCGCCTTCAGCGCCAGCTCGCGCCCGCCCGTGTAACAATGCAGCACGGCGCGAAACGATCCCTTTGCCGCCTCCTCTTCCAGAATGCGCGCGCAGTCCTCGTCGGCCTCGCGGGTATGGATCACCAGCGGCAGGCCGGTGGCACGGGCGGCGGCGATGTGGGCGCGAAAGCCCCTCGCCTGCGCTTCCGGCGAGCCGTTGTCGTAGAAATAATCGAGCCCGGCTTCACCGAGCGCGACGACCTTGGGATGCTGGGTCAACGCAATCAGCTCGTCCGGCGCGATGCCGTCCTCCTCGTCCGCATGATGCGGATGGGTGCCGACCGAGCAATAGACGTCGTCATAGCGCTCGGCGATGGCGAGCAAGTCCTTTAGCCGCCGCACCCGCGTCGAGATCGTGACCATGCGCGCGATGCCGGCGGCTCGCGCCCGCGACACGATCCCGTCGAGATCTTCCGCAAAGTCCGGAAAATCCAGATGGCAATGACTGTCGACCAGCATCGTGCGAACGCCTTCAGGCCGCCGGCTCAATGTACCGCGGAAACGCCGGCGTCGGCGCCGGCAGCGTCGAACCGGGCGCGATGCGCTTTGCGCCGCCGAGCATGGCGAAGTTGCGCTCGGCTTCGGGGATACCGAGGCTGTCGAGCAGCTTGCCGGAGGCGGTCGGCATCGCTGGCTGAGCCAGGATCGCGATCTGGCGCACGACTTCGGCGGTGACGTAGAGCACCGTCTTCTGCCTGGCGGGATCCGTCTTGGCGAGTGCCCACGGCGCCTCGCCGGCAAAATAGCGGTTGGCCTCGGCGACCACGGCCCAGACGGCGTTGAGCCATTGATGGATCTGCTGCGTCGCCATGGCCTCGCGCGACGCTGCGATCATGCCGTCGGCCATCGAAAGGATCGCCTTGTCGTTGTCGCTGAACTCGCCGGGCTCAGGCAGCACGCCGCCGAGCTGCTTTGCGATCATCGACAGCGAGCGCTGTGCGAGGTTGCCGAGATCGTTGGCGAGATCGGCATTGATGCGCGCCACGATGGCCTCGTGATTGTAGTTGCCGTCCTGGCCGAACGGCACCTCCCGCAGGAAGAAGTAGCGCATCTGGTCGACGCCGTACTGCTCGGCCAGGTTGAAGGGATCGACGACGTTGCCGACCGACTTCGACATCTTCTCGCCCCTGTTGAACAGGAAGCCGTGGGCATAGACGCGCTTCGGCAGTGGGATGCCGGCCGAGAGCAGGAAGGCGGGCCAGTACACCGCATGGAAGCGGATGATGTCCTTGCCGATGATGTGCACATCGGCCGGCCAGTAGCGCCAGTTCTTGTCGCTCTCGTCGGGGAAGCCGACGCCGGTGATGTAGTTGGTCAGCGCGTCGACCCAGACATACATCACATGCTCTTCGTCGCCGGGCACCTTCACGCCCCAATCGAACGTGGTGCGCGAGATCGAGAGATCGCGCAGGCCGCCCTTGACGAAGCTCACCACCTCGTTCTTGCGGGAATCCGGCCCGATGAAATCGGGGTGGTCCGCATAGAGCCTGAGCAGCTTGTCCTGGTAGGCCGACAGGCGGAAGAAATAGCTCTTCTCCTCCACCCATTCCACCGGCGTGCCCTGTGGTCCGAGCCGCACGCCGTCGTCGTTCACGCGCGTCTCGTCCTCGGCGTAATAGGCCTCGTCGCGGACCGAGTACCAGCCCGAATAGGTGTCGGCGTAGATGTCGCCGCTCGCTTCCATGCGCCGCCAGATCTCCTGGCTGGAGCGATGGTGCTGCTCCTCGGTGGTGCGGATGAAGCGGTCGAACGACACGTCCAGGCGCTCGTCCATCTCCTTGAAGCGGCCGGCATTACGCGTCGCGAGCGCGGCAGCGGACATGCCTTCGTTCGCCGCCGTCTGGATCATCTTCTGACCGTGCTCGTCGGTGCCGGTCAGGAAGAACACGTCCTTGCCGTCGAGGCGCGCAAAGCGCGCCAGCGTGTCGGTCGCAATCGCCTCATAGGCATGGCCGATATGCGGGCTGCCGTTGGGATAGGCGATCGCGGTTGTGATGTAGAAGACATTGTCGCGCGCGACCGCGGGCGCGGCAACTTGCGGCGAAGCGACGGGCTTTGGCGCACGCGGGGCCTTTGGCTTCGTCGGCTTTGGCTTCACAGGCGTGATGACGGGAGCCGGCGCGGCGGCCACAGCAGGCGCAGTCGCCTCTTTCGCGACCTTCTTCGCCGGAGCCTTGGCCGGCTTTTTGGCAGCCTTCTTTACCGCCTTCTTGGCGACGACCTGCTTCTTCGCGGCCTTCTTGCCAGCCTTCTTTGCTGCGCCCTTCTTCACGCTCTTCTTGACGGCATCCTTCTTGGTCTTTTTGACCTTCTTGGCGGCTTTGCTCGCGCGCGCCTTCACGGCCTTTTTCGCGGCTTTCTTGACAGCCTTCTTCGCAGCCTTCTTGCCGCTCTTGCGTTTGACGGATTTCTTAGCTCGCGTTGCCACCACGAATTCCTTTACCGGCTTCTCGAATTTTGGAAACGGCTCGGCGCTTAGCGCGTTGCGTCCGCCAGCCAGCCAAACACCGAGAAAACCAAGGGCTTTCGCTCCAGATTGTAGGTTTCGGTGTCGCGCGCGGCGCGGACGATCTTTTCCCATACCTCAGCTAGCCGCGCAAGGCGCGGCAGGTTCTGGTTGGCGTTGGCCTCATCCGCATGCAGGCGCTCCGCAATCCAGCGGTCGATGCCGTCGATGAAAGCCGCAAGCGCCACGCGGTCGCTGGTGCCAAGCGAATCGCCGAGCGTGTGCAATTCGCGCGGGTCGACCTGCGGCAGGCGCGCGAGCAGCGCCGCCGTGCGCTGCTGAAGTTTCAGGGCGTCGCCACCGAGCAACGTCAGCGCCCGTGCGACGCTGCCCTCGGACGCCTCGGCCGCCTCGCGCAGCGCGGCATCGTTCGGATCGAGCCCGGCCGCTGAAGCCGCAGCGTCGATCACCTCGTTCGTGGCGAGCGGCCGCAGGCGCAGCTTGCGGCAGCGCGACTGGATCGTGGCGAGCACGCGCGCGGGCGCGTGGCTGACCAGCAGGAACAGCGATTGCTGCGGCGGCTCCTCCAAAATCTTCAGAAGCGCGTTGGCCGCGTTTGGATTGAGTTCGTCGACCGTGTCGACGATGCAAACGCGCCAGCCTTCGGCCGCCGCGGTCGAGCCGAAGAACGCGATCGTCTCGCGCGTCTCGTCCACGGTGATCACGGTGCGCATCACGCCGCGCTCGTTGGCGGTGCGCTCGAGCGTCAGCAGGCCACCATGTGAGCCGACCGCCACCTGCCGCGCCACGGCGTCGTCGGGATCGATCGCAAGGCTCTCGGCGCGCTGCACGGCCGGCGCCAACGGCTGCGCATGGGCGAGCACGAAGCGCGCCATCCGATAGGCCAGCGTGGCCTTGCCGATCCCCTGCGGTCCGCCGATCAGCCAGGCATGGGGAATGCGCCCGCTGCGATAGGCATCGAGCAGCGCAGCCTCCGCCTCGCGATGGCCGAACAGCTGCGAGGTCTCGCGCGGATGCGGTATGGCGGTTTCCCGCTCGGCCTGACGCGGACTCATACCGACACCACTGACGCAGGCGTTGGCAGCAGGCGCTCGCGCAGCGCTGTCCAGACCCGCGCGGCAACCGTGTCCGGATCGGAATTGGCGTCGATCAGCACGCAGCGCGCCGGATCCTCCGCCGCGATCCTGCGATAGGCCTCGCGCAAGCCCTCGTGGAAGCTGAGCTTCTCGGCCTCGAACCGGTCAGGCGTACTGCTGCCGCGGCGCGCGGCGGCGCGTTGCAAGCCAATCTCGACCGGCAAGTCGAGGATGATAGTGAGGTCCGGCTTGAGATCGCCGATGGTGACCCGCTGCATGGCGTTGATCAGGCCCTCAGGTACGCGGCCCAGGCTGCCCTGATAGGCCCGCGTCGAGTCGGCGAAGCGGTCGCACAGCACCCAGACGCCCTGACTCAATGCCGGCTGAATCACGGTGCGGACATGATCATCGCGCGCGGCGGCAAACAGCAGTGTCTCGGCTTCGGGGCCGAGCAGCTTGCCCATGCCCGACAGCACCAGATGGCGCATGATCTCGGCGCCCGGCGAGCCGCCCGGCTCACGCGTGACCCGGATGCGAAGCTTGGCCGCCGTGAGGCGGTCGGCGAGCTTCTGGATCTGGGTCGACTTGCCCGTGCCCTCGCCGCCTTCAAAGGTGACGAAGCGTCCCCGTCCGGACGGCCGCTGTGCAGCGCTCTCACTCATGATCAGAGCTTCTCGGCACCTGCGCGGAACATGCCGATCACGAGCTCGCTGGCGCCGTCGATCGCGCGGCGCATGGTCGAGCCGGTGCTGATCGCCTCGGCGGCATAGACCGGCGTCTCGACAGCGATGTTGCCGCTGCGCCAGACCCTGACCACGCCGACCCGCTGGCCGGCCTCGACCGGCGCGCGCACGGGTCCGCTATAGACGATGCGCGCAATCAGCTTGTCGCTGCCGTTCTTGTGCACCATCACCTTCACCGGCGTCTTGGCGACGAGCTTGACCGACCGGCTCTCGCCGCCGAACACCTTGGCGTAGCCAACGGGCTGCTCGGCCGCGATCAGGGTGCGGGTCTCGAAATTGCGAAAACCCCATTCCAGCATCTTCTTGGCTTCCGTGGCGCGGTCCTCGGGATCTTCAAGTCCGTTGACGACGACGATCAGCCGCGTGCCGTTCTGCACGGCAGAGCCGACCATGCCGTAGCCGCCTTCCTTGGTGTAGCCGGTCTTCAGACCGTCAGCGCCTTCCATCGAATTGAGCAGCGGATTGCGGTTGGGCTGGCGGATCTTATTCCAGGTGAACTCCTTCTCGCCGAACAATTTGTAGAATTCAGGGAAGTCCAGGATGATGTGCCGGGCGAGCATGCCGAGCTCGCGCACCGTCATCTTGTTGCCGGGATCGGGCAGACCGTTGGAATTGGCGAAGGTCGACTTGGTCATGCCAAGCTCGCGGGCGCGCTTGGTCATGAAATCGACGGCAAAAATCCGCTCGTTGCCCGCCATGGCTTCGGCAAGCGCGATGCAGGCGTCGTTGCCGCTTTGTACGATCGCGCCGCGCAGCAGATCGTCGACCGAGACCTTGCTGTTGATGGCGGCGAACATGGTCGAGCCGCCCGAGGGGGCGCCGCCTCTGCGCCAGGCGTTCTCGCTGATCCGGTACTCGTCGGTCAGCTTGATGTCGCCCTTCTTGATGGCGTTGAAAACGACCTCCGCCGTCATCAGCTTCATCATGCTCGAAGGCGCGCGCAGCTCGTCGGCGTTCTTCTCGAACAGCACGCTGCCTGATGAGGCTTCGATCAGGATCGCGGTCGGGGCATCGCCATCGAAGCCGGCGTCTTCCGCTTTCTTGGCGCCCTGGACGCTCTGGTTGGCCGCATAGAGTGCCCCGCCCCAACCGATCCCAGCCACCAAAACGGTCGCAATCAGCCCGCGCGCCAGCGTTCCGGCGGTGAGCCAGTTGCGACGAAGCAAAGGAAGACGAAGTGCCATGGCGAAGCCCTGAGGAAGGCGTTCTAACAGCTGGAACAGATGCGAACAACACGCGGTTGGACACTGTCCCTGAGATTGCACGATTCTCGCCGCGCCCCTATCGTGGCGCCTCATGTTTTTCGACCAAACCCCTGAAACAAGGCGGAAAAGCGAATGTCCTCAACCCGCATGATCAAGACCAACGGGGTCGAGCTGTTCGTCCGCGAAGCCGGCCAGGGACCGCTGGTGGTGCTGTGCCATGGCTGGCCGGAACTGTCGTACTCCTGGCGCCACCAGATCCCCGCACTTGCCGCAGCCGGGTTTCGCGTCGTCGCCCCTGATATGCGCGGCTACGGCCAGAGCGCGGCGCCACTCGATGTGAACGCCTACTCGATCTTCGATACGGTCGGGGACGTAGTCGGCCTCGTCCAGGCGCTCGGCGAGAGCAAGGCGATGGTGGTCGGCCACGATTGGGGCGCACCGGTCGCCTGGCACGCAGCGCTGTTCCGGCCCGATATCTTCACGGCCGTCGCGGGGCTGAGCGTGCCGCCGCCGTTCCGCGGCCGCGGCAAGCCGCTCGACCTGTTGCGCCAGGGCGGCGTCACCAATTTCTACTGGCAGTATTTCCAGACGCCCGGCGTCGCCGAGGCCGAGCTCGAGCGGGACGTCGCACGCACCATGCGCATCGTCCTCGGCGGACGGGGCCTCGCCGATCCCACCGCGGCCATGTTCGTGCAGGAGGGCAAGGGCTTTCTCGGACATGCGACCGCCGAGGAGCCGCTGCCTGCCTGGCTCAGCGAGGCCGACCTCGCCTATTTCACCGAAAGCTTCCGCAAGTCCGGCTTCCGCGGCGGGCTGAACTGGTACCGGAATATCGACCGCAATTGGGAGCTGACCGCGCCCTGGCAGGACGCGCAGATCCACCAGCCCTCCCTCTTCATCGCAGGCTCTAAAGACGCGGTGATCACCGGCCTGATCGGGGCCAAGCGCGTCAACGAGCTCGAGCGCGTGCTGCCCCACCTCAAGCGCAAGCTGATCCTGGAGGGCGCCGGCCATTGGGTGCAGCAGGAGCGGCACGAGGAGGTGAACGCGGCGCTCATCACGTTCTTGAAGGAGAGCACGGCTCAGTAGAGGCCGCGGCCGCTCAGGATACTGCGGGCCTCGGCGGCGCCGTCCGTCGCGCTCTCGCTCGCGTAGCGGCCGTCCTCGTCATAGGACACCGCGCGGGCGTTCTGGAGCGTCCGGCCCCGGCTGCGGCTCGAGGCCGACATTTCCGAGGTGGCATTGAGCGAGGCCATGTCGGCCGAGCTGCTGCCGAGATTGTACGGCCGCCCCTCCGGCATCGGGACCTCGCCGCGAAGGCCGCCGCGGGTCGAGGACGGCAGCTCAGGCACGAACGGCTTGGCCGAGGCGACGCGGACCATCGAGGGCGATGGCGCCGGAACGCCGGTGCGCAGGGTGGCGAGAAGCTGACGGTCGTCGGAGCCTTCGAGCGGCGCCCGGCCGACATATTCGACCCGGACCTTGGCGACGCCATTGCCTTTGAATTCAAGGAGTTCGGCGGCCTTGTTCGAGACATCGATGAGGCGGTTGCCGTGATAGGGCCCACGGTCATTGACGCGCACGATCAGCGACTTGCCGTTGGAGACGTTGGTGACCCGGGCGTAGGACGGCATCGGCAGGGTCGGATGCGCCGCGGTCAGCGAGGTCATGTCGAACACCTCGCCGTTGGCCGTCAGGCGGCCGTGGAAATCATCGCCGTACCAGGACGCCATGCCCTCGGCGCGGTAGTTGACGTCCTCCTCCGGCACGTAGGTCTTGCCCGCCACGACATAGGGCTTGCCGACGCGGTAGGTGCCGCCGCCCTTCGGGACCGGGTCGCCCCAGGCCACGACGCGCGGGCTCGAGGACACGCCGTATTTCGGATCGACGCGGCTGGCGAACTTGTTCGAGGAGGCGCAATTGGCGAGCGCGAGGCAGGTCGCGACCGCCGCAACACCGCGCGCGGCCCGCAAAACCGAATCTGACCGACGGATCCCCATGCGCCCCAAATACCACTTCGCCGGAGGCGTACCCAACCCGCTTTGGCGACGGGGAGCGCTGTCCGGTCCTTCAAATTCCGAGGCGGCCCACCACCGCATCGGACGTGGTAAGGATAACGCAACCCGAACGCGGCGGAAATGGGGAGCCCACGGCGATCACGCCGGGATGGTAAACGGGACGTTCGCATTTTTCCGTTGTTCTACGGGACGATGGCACCCGCGCTGTGCCAGTGCTGGACATTCTGTTGCGCCAAATCCTCACCCCACCCCCATTGTCGCGCCGCTCACCGAAATTCTTTTGACTGTGCAAGGCCGCACGCGTTCTCTCGGATGCAAGGGCGGGATTTGGAATTTAACGATGATCGAGACGGTTTCGGCACTGATGGGTCTGGTAAGCGCGGGGATCTTCCTGGCCCATGCGTTCGAGGGTTACCGCACGAGGGCCTGAAGGCACGCGCGCGGACGGCAAGCATCACCTCTTTCAATGCAGCGCGTTCGGACGGTCTTAGTCGATCCGATCGCGCATCGAACACGAGAGCGGCAGGTGTCCCATGCGTAACCATGACCTCGTATCCGATGGCTTCCTGGCCTTGACTGCCGGCGGCTTGGTGCTGCTCTGCTCGAGTCTCGTCGCGCTGGCGTTTGCCTGAGCCGCACTGTCCTCCTTTCCAATCCGCTCGTTTCCCGACGCGGCTCCATTGCAGCGCAGCAAGCAGACCCGTGCTCCGCTCCCATTCAGTTGATTGAATTATTGCGTGCGGCGCCTCGACCTATTGCAAGAGGCCATCACCAACGAGGGTGACGCACATGCTTGCCGAGAAATTCTTCCTGGTCCTGGAATCCCTGATCCGCGGCGACCGCACCTATCCGGATGGAAGTCCCCGGGTCATCAGCACCTCCCCGCACGTGCCGGTCAGGCCGACACCGCCGAAATAGCCGACGTGTCCGCCAGCCGGCCACCACGCGCCGCTCAGCGCAGACCCAACAGCGAGCGGCGGTAGAAGCTGCCGCGGGCCTCGTTCTGGCAGACGAAGCTGCCATCGAAGCCCTGGCCGTAACGCTTCTGCCCCTTGCGGTAGTAGACGCCCTTCCTGAAGTCGAGCCAGACCACCCTGTCGTGCGGGCAATGACGCTGAGCCTGCGCCTCATAGCGAAACGGCGTCAGCGGCGTCGCGGAGACCTCGGCGCCGCCTGCACCGACCAGCATGGCGCCAGCGCATGCGATTGCGCCGGACCATTTGCCAAAGCCGCTCAGAGACACCCCCACCTCCCGCTCGCCGCCGTCCCCCGACGGCCGGTTGGCACGCTAGCACGAAACGGCCCAGCCTGCGGAAGGCGGGAGCGCGCGTCACGTCTTCCGCCAGCCATCTTGTCGGGGTACATGACGGCAAGATCGTCTCGATGCGAGGGTGCTGCCCGAATGTCGGTTGAGCCTGAGACAACAACTGGTCCCCGCCCGCCCTCGCCGCAGCTCGGCCTGCTGCCGATGATCATCTTCGGCTCGCGCTGGCTGCAACTGCCGCTCTATCTCGGACTGATCGTGGCGCAGTGCGTCTACATCGCGCTGTTCGTCAAGGAGCTCTGGCATCTCTCCTGGCACGCCCTCGACCTCACCGAGCAGCAGATCATGATGAGCGTGCTGGCGCTGATCGACGTCGTGATGATCTCCAATCTGCTCGTGATGGTGATCGTCGGAGGTTACGAGACGTTCGTCTCGCGGCTCGACCTCCAGGGCCATCCCGACGAGCCGGAATGGCTCGGCCACGTCAATGCGAGCGTCCTGAAGATCAAGCTCGCCATGGCCATCATCGGCATCTCCTCCATCGCGCTGCTGCGCACCTTCATCGAGGCCGGCAATCTCGGCTCCAACCGCGCCGGCTTCACCGAGACCGGCGTGATGTGGCAGGTGCTGATCCACATCACGTTCATCGTCTCGGCGCTCGGGATCGCCTATGTCGACAAGCTCAGCGAGTCCGGAATGCGCAAGCGCGCCGAATGAAGCGCTGCTGCCGGTTCAGGGCCGGTCCGCTTCCAGCTGCGCCAATGCCTGGTGCAGACATTCCTGAAGCCTCGCGGCGACCTGCTCGCGCGCGATCCCCTTGCCGGCGAGATCGCCCGACACCTTGCCGACCACATCGTCCATCGTCCGGCTCTCCAGATGGTCCGTCACCAGTGCCGCTGCGTAGCTTGCCGCGGCATCGCCGCTGAGCCCGAGCTGGCCTGCGGCCCACAGCCCGAGCAGCTTGTTGGACCGCGCCGTGGCCTTGAACAGGAATTCCTCGTCGTGGACGAATTTGGCTTCAAAGCCCTGCTCGCGCTTGTCGAACGTGGTCATGGTCAGCTCCATTGTGCTTCGCTGATGAGAATCGGACTTGCTGGGAGCGAACGTCTCCGTGGTTCAGGTCAGTTTAGGATCATTTGAAGCTTCCTCCCGGAAGCCGAACTGCGTCAAGCCTGCCGAAGTGCCCGCCAGGCCGGTGCACAGGCGGCGCGAGCCCCGCGCCAGCCAGCTCGGCCAAGCTGAGAATGTTTACCATTCGTTAAGCAGACTCAGCGACGGATGGCGCCAGAGACATCGAGAGCTGACGCATGAACAGAGAGCTGCGGGAGTTTCGACGGCTTGAACGGGTCTGCCTGGAGCAGGCCGCCCTCTCCCCCATGGACCTGACGCGAAGCGGACTGCTGAAGGTCGCCGACGATTGTCGGATCGCGGCCGAAGCGATCGAGGCCCAATTGCCTCGCGGGGTCTTTGCGGACGCGGTCCAGGCGTTCAAGCTGGCCTTGAGCGCAAAGGCCAAGCGGCACTAAGTCGGCCGCCGCGGGAGAAGCGATTTGGGAGCTTGGGCGGCGAAGCGCGTTTGCTCAGCCTTTCGCCGCCGCCGCTTCACGCGCCAGCCGCTCGGCCTTCAGCCGTTCCTTGTTGGCGTAGAACGCCTTCTGCGCCGCTTCGTGGTCGCGCATGGCCTTTTCGGCCTCGATCCGGCGCGCCGCATCGCGGGCGTGGCGTTGTTCGGGGGTCAGGGGTTTGCGTCGGAAGGAAAGGTCTTCAGTCATGCCAAGTGAACGTGGCTGCCAGGAAAAAGTTCCGGCCGAGACGGTCGGCCGGTCATGACGTTCCGCGAAAACAACCCCATGCACAGTAGCTAAGCCCCTCTTCTGCAACGCTTTTTTCTCAGCGACGTCCATTGCCGACGGGCAAACAGCGGCATCTGCGAGCCGCAAGCGACGTGATCCACCGCAGGAACCATCAGATCGCGATGTCCGCCATCACAGGCAAATGGTCCGAATAGGCGCGCGCTTCCTCGTCGGTCCAGACTTTCCCGAACCGGCTGTCCCGCGTTGCATAGATGCGGTCGAGCCTAAGCAACGGCAGATGCGCCGGAAAGGTGCGCAGCCGCGTCCGGTTCGGGCAGACCTGCGCGAGCACGCGCCGCACCGATTTCACCCAGAACCAGTCGTTGAAATCGCCGAGCACGACGGTTCTTTCTGGCTTCACCAGGCTCACCAGCGCCTGAGCCTGCTCGTAACGCTCGTGGATGCTCAGGCCGAGATGCGTGGCAACCACGCGGAATTCGCCGAAAGGCGTCTGCAATCCCGTTGCAATCGCCCTGCGCGGCTCTCGCTCCCGATAGGACACGTCGACGATCTCGGGCACGCCGGAGAACGGAAAGCGGCTCATGAGCATCTGCCCGTAGTCACCGTCCTCCGTGACGATCGACTTGGCATGAACGCCATGATCGCCGACGACCCGTGCCAGCTTCGCAAACGGATCGTCCGACCGCGATCGGGAATCCACCTCCTGAAGCGCGACGACGTCCGGCGACCATTTGCGAATGATCGAGCAAACCCCCTCCAGATCGAACGTCGGATTGAGATTGAAGGTGCCGTGCACATTCCACGTCATGAAACGCACCGGCATCAACGTCTCCCGGCAAGCCAGGTCGCGACGAACTGTGCGCCCGCGCAGATCCCGAGCCAGCTCAGGAACGCCAGTGCCAGCAGCGCGATGTTGCTCCAGGACGCATTCCTGGCCAGATCTGCGATCTGCGCTCCCAGAACGGCCATGGCGAGAATACCGGGCATCATGCCCAGCAGCGTTCCAACCATGAAGTCACGGAGCGGCAGCGTGCTCGCGCCAGCCGCGACGTTCACCAGCGAGAACGGTGCGATCGGAATCATCCGGATGACGACGACGGCCAAAATTCCCTTGCCGACAACCCGTTCCTGGATGCGCGCGGCGCGGCGTCCCAGCAAGCGCTGAAGCCGTTCTCGGCCCAGGAACCGTCCGATCGCAAAAAGCATGAGCGCGCTGAGCAAGACGCCCGCCATGGCGGTAACGAAACCCAGCCATGGCCCAAGTGCGGCAGCAGTCGCAGCAATGAGCACGAGAACCGGAAAGATCACCAGCCCGCCGAGGACGAAGGCCGCGATCGCGAATGGCGGTCCCCAGCCGGACTGCGCATAGGCAGACAGGAACGACGAGAGATAACCCGCATCGGCGTAATCGCTCAAGGACGTGTACGACCAGGCCAGCGCCAGTCCAAGAAGCGCCAGCGCGATTGAGGCGATCCCGATGATCGTCTTCGTGCTCCACATGCGCGATGCCGCGCGTTCCAGATGAAGCGGCAGCTCAGGGTCCGCCACCGGCTGAACCAAGGTGGCCAGCGTGCTGGTCAGAACCGAGGCCTCCACTTTTCGCAGCGTCTTCGCCCCACCCGTTTTCGACACCTGGTCCAGCAGAGCGAACAGCCGATGCTCGTTCTGCGTAACGGAGTGCTCGTCGAGATCGCAGAAATGAGCGATGAGACGACGGCGGACGGAGGCGATGAAATCCCGATGCTCCTCGGATTCAGCTTCAAAAATCAGGTCGCATTCGCTGTCGGCGCCCATGGAACGATTGTTCAAATTGGCCGAGCCGATCCGCAGGATCCTGTCGTCGACGACCATGAGCTTGCTGTGCACCATCACGGCGGCTTCCTTGTTGCCGCTGCGGGAAACCGGGTAAACGAAGCGGATGCGATCGGCCACGCCAGCCGCGCTGAAGCAGTCGATGAAGGCGCCACGGCCGTTCTGCATGGCCTGGGATTCCAGCCACGAGGAATGCAGTTTCGGGGCGACGACCAGAACCCGAAGCGACGGCACGCGACGCATCTGCTCCGCCAGTTCGCTCGCCATCCTGGTCGCGCTGGTGAACTGATTTTCGATGTACACGAAGCTCGTTGCCGACCGGATCGCCGCAATGAAGGAGCGTTCGACCTCCCTGATGGTCGAGCCTGCCGGACAGACCACCTCGGTCCTGGCGATCCCGACCGGTAAATGCTCGGCCTCGACAGGCACGCTCGCCGGCCAGCGGCCATTCCTCAGCGCGGGCCGTTCATCGACCTGTTGGCCTGCCGCACGCCAGCGTTGCTCCGCGAGGGCGAACAGCTGCTCCGCGGCCTCGCCGTCGACGAGGCACTGAACATCGTGAAACGGCGGATACGGCTTGCGCTGAGGGTCGCAGCGCATGGCGTTGTCGGCGCGGTGGTCACTCGTGTCCCAGCGCCTGATCGTCAGATCGAGGCCGCCGACGAACGCCAGTGATCCGTCGACACAGACGATCTTCTGGTGTTGCGCCGAACCAAACGGAAGCGTGGCGTCCAGATGAAACCGGACTCGGCCGTCGGTGTCGGCGATGAATTTCGCCGCGGAATTCCACTCCCTCTCGGAGGCGTAAAACGAGACGAAGTCCCAGACGAGAATATTGATGCGCAAGGCGGGCCGGCGCTGCACCAGGGCGCGCAGGAAGGGACCAAGCTCCTCAGGCAGGCCATCATCCGCACGTCCCGCGGCTCCGACCAGGCGCGTCCTGCTATGGATATCCCATCCGATGATGTAGACGAGGTCCTGCGCCTCCAGCAGGGCCTCCCGCAGGGCTGCGAAATAGGCGGCGGCATCGTTCAGAACCGCCACGCGCCGCGCCCTGCACCGTCGCCAGACGGTGTCGCCGGGAGTCAGTGTCGATGCGCTCTGAAGCAGGTGGACCTCGCAATTCGCGTTTGCGTCTAAACGCTGGAGGCTCAAGGGGTTCCACGCCGTCAACGGCTGCGGTTCGATGCGAACGCCGCACATCCGGCGCTCACCGGGCCCATCGCACAATTCGTCATTTGGTGCGGACAAACTTCGCACCGGCGCTCCTCAACACTTCCACAATTTTCTCAGGGGCGTCGCCGTGAAAATCGACGGAAACCTCGATCAGGCCTTCCAGCTTCTGCCGCCCCTCCGGCGCGGGCGCAGTCTTGACGTCGGGACCTGCCGGGCGTGTTCCCACCGTATTCGCATCGCCGACGGGCTGGACGAAGACGTCGCCTCGCGGCACGCCGCATTCCTGCACGACATGCTCAACCGCAAGCTCGGCGCCGCGGCGCGTGTCGAATTCTCCAATGATGGTGCTTTCCAAGGCTGCTCTCCATGTGGTCGCGCGTGCGGACAACAGGCGAGCCGAGGCCAGGTTCCTGAGGGAGCACGATCGAAGGCGGAGAGGATGGTTGGATCCCACGCGGTGAAGATCAGAACCGAACTACTCCGAGCAGGAAGAGCAGCGCCACCGTGACCAGGCCGGAGATCAGCAACGAGCCGAGACATCCCAGCCGGTTCGAGAAAAAGAAGAACATGCGTTGCCCGCTTTGAAGCGTCCTGTCGGGCTAATCTCTCGGAGTCAGTAGCGTTCCCGCGCAGTTTCGACCGTTCGTGGCCCGAGCACGCAGCGCTTCCTTCCATAGCGTCATTGAGACAGGTCAATACCAGCAAGCCGAAGCTCTGGAAAACTGACCTCGACAAATCAACGGAGGCCGCATGACACAGCAGAGCAGCATGCATTTCTATCTCAACTGGGCCAAGGAGCGGATCGACGAGATGGATGCCGCGTTGGCCTCGTTCGAGGTCAAGGCCGGCCAGGCCAAGGCTGAGTCCAAGGTCAAGACCGATCAGCTCCTCTCCGATCTGACCAAGCGCCGCGACGAGTTTCAGGCGCTGCTCAAGGCCAAGGCGCAGGCAGGTGAGGCCGCGTGGGCGGATGCCAAGGCCGAGCTGGAACGGCAATGGGTTGGATTTGAAGCCCAGATGAAGACCTACTTCGAAGGCGCAGGCAAACAGCTCGAGCAGCAGCAGGCCACCTTCAGGGATCTTGCGGCTGCGCAAGCCAAGGCCTGGGGCGAAGCCGCAGAGAAATTCCGCGAGGCCGCAGGCAAGGTCACTGCTGCCCGCACCGCGGACGTCGACGCTGCGCTCAAGCAGATGAAGTCCGACGCCTCCGAAGCCGAGGCACGCCTGCAAAAGCTGAAGCAGGCGGGCAGCGAGTCCTGGTCGGTGATGAGCGCCGCCCTCGCCGAATCCCGCAAGGCGTTCGATCAGGCAAACAAGGCGGCGTGGGACGCGCTGAAGGGCGGTGATAGGAAGAGTTGAGACTGGTTTCAGTCGCATGCCCGGGCGAAACGCTGCGTCAACCGCCGCATGACGCTCCGATCGGAAACCGTTTCCTCCGACCTGCGGGACTGACGCGCCGAGGCGCGCCAAGAAGGGGGATGGAGGCTTTCCAGCGAAGGCTAGTGCAACACGCGAGCGGCTTCCGCGAGCCGGACCCTTTCTCTCAGTTCCTCGAGCTCCTCGATCGCGTCCAGCAATCTCACCAGCTCGCGGGTAATATGTGTCAAACCGGACTTGGATTGCTTTAAGATACGAACTCGCTGTGCCATCGGTGCACGCCTCCATGCTTGGGCAAGTCCAATTGGCAAGGAGCGTGCCACCCCAGGAAGGGAACTTAGGGCGATTTATGGCGGAAGGGGTGTGTGTCAAACCTTTCTGAAATTGCTCTGCTTTTCCGCCTGCGCTGGGAGCAATCTACGGTTCTGACCACGGTCCTTTTCGCAGCCTCTCGACCGTAGTTTTCGGCTATCTCGAGCAGCGCACCGGCTTCGCCGGGCACCCTGCTCTCCTCCTCCAGGTCACGGCACCGCTGCTCCATGCGCGCGAGCTCGTCGATGTCGTGCTGGTGTCACCCATGCCGCCGATCAGACTCCTGCCGGCGCCCTGTCGTCAAGCTGTTGTGCGTTGTTGGCTTCGCCAGTTCGGTCTCTCGTTCGCCCGAGGCATCCGGCCTTGATTGGAGATCGCAATGATCGAACAGACCGGAGAATGCGAAGCTTGCTATGGGCGCCCGCAAGGAGTCTCGGATGACGTCAGCAAAACCAGGCCGCAAGATACTTTTCAGACCCTGTCCCGCCCGTGCCGCACGGGCAAGGCCCCGTGGAATTCCGGTGTGGAGGTCGCCACTTCGTGATGCCGTACATAAACCGCTTGAGGCACAATCGTCGTGCTCGGTGCTTCATTGGCGCTCTGCCTTGGTCCGCCACGGTTAGCTCTGACCAATGCGGAGCTCGGTGAAAAGCAAAAGGCCGGCGGTTACGACGCCGGCCTTCGCATGACCCACCGAGTTGGCTCCCCAGGGGCGGTCCGGAGTGCTCCTCCGAGCCGCCTTAAGGATTGCATGAGCCGCCCACGCAATGACACAATCTCGCGAGGCATCCGCAGAACTACGGGCCGGTTTCTCGCTTTTCCACCCCACGACGCGCAGTAGCTCTCGCGCGTTCCGATGCCTAAGGGATTGATAATCTGACTCCCGTCGGCCTCGCGCTTGGATGCTCTGTACACGGCCGGCCGATGAAGATCACCTTCGGCCAGATGCGTGAGATGGGCTTGCGCGGCATCCAGGTCTACTCCCACTGCGGGCATCATGTAGCCCTGGACGGGGCCTCCTGGCCGGACGAGGTACGGCTTTCGGACTTGAGCCCCGCTTCGTATGTCAGCGCTGCGGCAGTCGAGGCGCCGACGCGCGGCCCGACTTCGAGCGCGGAGATCCGCGGCTTGCAATCACGGGCCATCGTACGCGATAGCCGCAAAAAACGGCCCCAGCCATTTGGCGGCGACTGGGGCCGTTGGGAATTACCCCGGCCCGCAGGGGGGACATGGAGCCGGAGCACAGCACCAAGCCCGAGGCTTGCCGGTAGTTCCTAGGGAAGAGATTGCGCCGAATGCGAGAACCGGCCCATCGCCAAACGCGCGTCTGACGACGGACCGTCCCGGGTGGATGGCACGTCTAGTTCGCGCCACAGACCGAAATCCCAATCCTGCTGGCCGGAGAGTCGTTCCTCTATGCCAGATCTTCCGAGCGGGCCGGGAGGCCGCCCGCTGAAGCGGTCTTACTTCGGCTTCTCGGCGTGGATGTGGAGGACGTAAAGGGTGTTCTGGAACTCGTCCACTACCTCCATCCGCCATCCACGGGCCGGCGTTAGCTTCCCGTCGAGGCTTTGGAGTATCTGCCCAGCCGTCACCGTCGCTTCATGCCAAGCGGCGTGCTTGTCGGGCAGCTCCTCGCCCTCAAGGTCAGGTTCGTGGCGTTCGTGGGTCACATGGAAGAAGTAGCGCGGCATGCGTCAGTAATGCTGACACGCGGGTGCACGTTCCAGCCCGCACTCCTTCTGTTCCTTTACAACCGTATTTAATTTTTAGGTTGTGGTGCATGCGAACAAAGCGCGAAGCGGGATTTCCAGCCAGTGAACCTACGACACCTTATGTTGCCTGACTTCCCCAGGGCTGCATGTTCAGGGCTGCGGCGTCATCAGCCCCCAGCTCCTGCTGAACAAGGCTAGCCGCCCACCCTTCAGGGACGGCCTCGAGCACCGCGTCAATTGCGTTGTCCCGAGCGGTTGCCGCAAGCCATATCTGGCGCTCGCCACTATCAGTGATCACCCGAACAATATGAACCCGCTGCATCCTTCACCGCTTTAATGCTCATGAGGGGTCTCTCGCTGCGCTTTCTCCGCCATGGCCATCCACTCTTCGCCCAGCTTCAGCCACGCCTCCTTGTCGGCAACACGCGTTGCCTTCTGCGCCTCGTCTAGGCAGATTTTCGCTTGGCCGAGGTATCTGTCAGCATCGTTGTCGCCCATGAGCACCAAATACGTCACGGGGGCGAAAGGTGCCAAAAAAAGGCCGCGGGCGCTGCTCTAGTACCGCGGCTGCGCCGCGACAGTCCGCACGTGATCCTTGGGGTGGACGGCATCAGCGACTTCAACGCGCTGCACTCCCGCAAGCACGATCACGAAGCCCAGCTTTACGCCTTCGACATTCTTGCGCTGGGCGGCGATGACTTGCGCCCTCTGCCTCTGCACCTCCGTAAAACAAACCTCGAGAGGCTGCTAGCACGGCGGCCGGATGGCATTACAGTGGCACCGTTCGAGCGCGGCGAGATCGGCCCCGACCTGTTCCTTGCCGCCTGTCGTATGGGACTTGAGGGCCTTATGTCCAAACATCGCGATCGGCCTTACCGCGGTGGCCGGCAGAAGCATTGGATCAAGGTAAAGAACCGGTCGCATCCGGCGATGTCACGGGTGATGGATGCCATGGGTAGCCCTTCTGCTTGATATCCTCACAAGGCCAGCGGATAAGAGCGGAAGTCTGTGCCCTTGACGACGTTCAGGGCCGGAACATTACAAATACCTGTTCCTGGCCACAAGTGAACACAGGGATATCGCCGACTGGGACTAGCCTCCAATTGCATGGCGCCTCAGGCGCCAGCCGTCGGACCGCTTGGCCCCGCACTTGTCCCCTCCAGCCCCAAGGGGTCAGGCTGGCCCGATGGGGCTTTGCGCAGTATCAAAGTTGAGCCTCCCATCTCGGACAGACTGGACGTGTAGCCGAACAACCTGTTGTCAGGCTGCTGCTATTGTAGAGGTCACGCCTTCTGCCGATTGGCATCGGCCTTGATCAGGCTCGCGTCAACGGCGAATCCTTCTCCGCCGACCAGTCGCTCCTCGATGCAGCGGCGCAACACGCTCTCGAATACGCGACGGAAGAGGTCGCTCTGCCGGAAGCGGCCATGCCTGTTCTTAGAGAATGTCGAGTGATCCGGCACCGCGCCATCCAGACCGAGCCGGCAGAACCACCGATAGGCTAAATTGAGGTGAACCTCATCGCACAGGCGCCGCTCCGATCGAATGCCGAAGCAGTAACCGATCAGTAGCATCCGAATCATCAGCTCGGGATCGATCGAAGGTCGACCGATACTGCTGCAGAAGGGTGCCAAATCCTGCCTGACCTGTGTTCAAGGTCGACAAATCTATCGATCGACCGGAGCAAGTGTCGGCGGGAATATGCCTATCGAGCGAGAACTCATAGAACAACGCCAGGACTGAAGATCATGATGGGGCATCCGCAAGTCGAACAGGCTGTGCCAATTAGACAGACTGAATCACTGATCCCTCCGCGTCGCAACAGCGGCCTTTTTCACACAATCGGCCCATCTCAGACCTCTCGACCGGTGCCGATAATGTCCGCTCCCGATGCTCAAGCGAAATAAGCAGCCGGGAGCCGAAAGGCTGCTTGCGACCTTGGCTGTGTGAAAACGCCAACGTGCGCAATCGTGATAGAAGAAGTTATTCGTCCAAGGCCGCT
>NZ_LBJW01000014.1:0-107897 GCF_028128865.1 Bradyrhizobium sp. CCBAU 11357
AAGCGGGAGAGGGAGCGCACCTCCTGCACAGCATCTTCCCCGCCTCTTAACCCGCTCCCTCGCATTTGAACGAATTTTCGTCGGCAAAACTGATTTGCCGATTTTACTGAATTCTCGCGTTTCATCTCTAGCGTTGGTTCCCAGAGGAATTCGGCGTCGCGCCGCAAGCGGCGGGACGGCTCGCCAAAGGGCTGCCAAGAACTGGGGTTATCGAGATGAACGGGGCGAAATCGCTTCTGCAGGATCTGGACGACGCGATCGCGCGCGGCACCGACGAAAGCCGGGCACGCGCATTGTGGCATGCGACCGACATCCTGATCACCGGCCGCTACAGCGACGACGAGATCAGCATGTTCGGCGAGGTGATCGGCCGGCTCGCCGACGAGATCGAGGTGGCTGCGCGCGCGCAGCTCTCCGAAGTGATGTCGGCCTGCGATCACGCACCGCTCAACGTCATCGAAAAGCTCGCCCTCGACGACGAGATCGCGGTCGCCGGTCCCGTGCTGCGCGATTCCAACCGCATCGACGAGAAGATGCTGGTCGAGAGCGCCATGACCAAGGGCCAGGCGCATCTGCTGGCGATCTCCCAGCGCCAGTCGATCGGCGAAGCCGTGACCGACGTGCTGGTCAAGCGCGGCAACCAGGAGGTCGTGACCTCGGTCGCCAAGAACGAGGGCGCCCGCTTCTCCGGCTCGGGCCTGCTGCACATGGTCCGCCGCGCCGAGGGCGATTCGATCCTTGCCGAGCAGCTCGGCCTGCGCAAGGACGTGCCGCGCCACATCTTCCAGCAGCTGATCGCGAAGGCCTCCGAAGACGTCCGCCGCCGCCTCGAGGTCGAGCGGCCCGAGATGATGTCGCAGATCCAGAGCTCGGTGACCGAGGTCACCGGCGATCTCCAGTCCAAGTTCGGCCCGTCCTCGCGCAGCTATTTCGTCGCCAAGCGCGTGGTCACGACGCAGTATCGTCAGGGCAATCTCAACCAGGATTCGATCTCGAACTATGCCCGCCAGCACCGCTTCGACGAGGTGCAGATCGGCCTGTCGCTGCTGTCGGCGCTGCCGGTCGACGTGATCGAGCGCGCCTTGATGGACCGCAACCGCGAGATGATCCTGGTGCTGTGCAAGGCCCTCGACTTCTCCTGGGACACCACGATGTCGCTGCTGTTCCTCGGCGCCAAGGATCATCTGATCACGGCGCGCGAGCTCCAGGACAACGAGCGCGAGTACGGCCGGCTCAAGATCGAGACCTCGCGCAGCATTCTGAAGTTCTATCAGTCGCGCAAGACCGGCGCGGGTGCCGATGCGGGCCGTCAGCCCGAGCTTCAGGTTCACTGACAGGTCCACCGAGGACAGGGGAGTATCTGCAATGTTGCCTCAATTCGGCACCGCCGTTCGCAAGAAGAATCCGGCCAATGCCGCCAGCGCCGATCTCGGCGGCGCGGCTCCGGACAAGGCCTCGGTGGACGCCGCCTGGCTCGTGCTCGAAGCCGCCAACGATCTCGGCGACCACGCCGCGGTCGACGCCTGCCGCCGCGTCATCGACGCCGAGCTGAACGGCACCGTGGCCCGCAGCGCGGACGTCGATCTCGTGCTTGGGTATTTCCGGTAAGGCTCCTGAGATCACGGAGTGGCCTGGACAGAGCGCAGCGAAATCCAGGATCACTCTCAGCAGGAGTTCGAGCGTTTGGCGCCTGCATCGCGCCGAAGACTTGACTTCGCCGCGGACAAGGCTGCCGCGAGCTCGTCGATGTGATAGGGTTTGGCTAATATTGCAATGCCCGCGGTCTCCGCTTCATGGACCGAGGCTTCGGCATATCCGCTGGTCAGCAATATCGGTATGTCGCTTCGTCTCTTCCTGATCTCGCGCGCAAGCTCGACCCCGTTCATGCCGCCCGGCATCATGATGTCGGAGAAGATCAGATCGATGGGACGGCCGTCCGCCAGGGCGCCAAGCGCTGCCGCGGCGCTGGAGGCGCGGGTGACGTCGTAACCGAGCTGGCCGAGCATCTCGCTGACCAGCGCGGCAACCTCGTTATCGTCCTCCACCAGCAGGATCTGCCCCTGATTGCTCTTCTTCGGGCGCACCCGGGTGAGGTCGATGAGGTGTCGCTCGCCGGAAGGAGTCTCGAAGGATCGCGGCAAATACAGCTCGATGCTCGTGCCGCGGCCGACCTCCGATCGAATTCGCACCGTGCCCCGCGACTGCGTTGCAAATCCATGGACCTGTGCGAGTCCAAGTCCCGACCCCTTGCCGATGTCCTTGGTCGTGAAGAACGGCTCGAACACCCGCGACATGATTTCCGCGGGCATGCCGACACCGGTGTCGACCATGGACAAGCGAACATAGTCGCCGCAAATCTCCCCATCGTTCAGGTCGGGTAGATTTTCGCCGCGCACGATGATGGTACCGCCATTGGGCATGGCGTCGCGGGCGTTGACGGCCAGGTTGAGAATGACGAGCTCGAGCTCTCCGGGATCGACCTCCACCGGCCATAGCTGCTCCGGAAAGTCGAATTCGACATGGACGTCACCCCTCAGGCTGCGATCGAGCAGTTCTCGCATGCCGCCGATCTGCGCGGCGACGTCGACGGGCTCCGGCCGGAGCTTCTGCCGCCGTGAGAATGCCAGAAGTTGCTTGGTCAGGCTCGCCCCGCGCTGTGCCGCCTGGATCATCCCGTCCATCAGGCGGCGACGGCGGGCCGGATCAGTCTGGCGTTCGAGCATGTCGAGGCCGCCGGAAATCACCATCAGGAGATTGTTGAAGTCGTGCGCCACGCCGCCGGTGAGCTGGCCGATGGCTTCGATCTTCTGGGCTTGGCGCAGCGTTTCCTCCACGCGTGCGCGCTCTTCAATTTCGAGGCGAAGCTGCTTGTTGGCCTCCTCCAGCGCTTTGGTCCGCTCGATCACCAGCTTCTCGAGCTCCTGCGCGGTCTGCTCGCGCGCCTCGAGCAGCGCCCGGATCTCGTATTGACGTCCGCGTGCCCGCAGTGCGGATTGGATGGTGCTGGTCAGAGTGATCGGCTGAACCGGGCGTTCGAGCAGCGAAACGTTGCGGAGAAGCTCGACAATGCTGCGTCGCCAGGCGACCACCGCAGGCTGCTCCCGGTGGCTGGTGAGGACGACAAAAGGAAGGTCGGACCATGGCGGTTGGCCCGCGATCCACTTCGCCAGCGACGCCGTGTCCTTCCCGAACAGACCTTCCTCGGCAACGAAAACGGCACCCACCCCGGCACTCATCTCGGTGACGAGCTCTTCCAGATCGCGGCAGTTGACGGCTTCAAGGCCGGAGCTGCGGAAGAGCTCCGCAGCGGCTGGGCCGTCGCGGCCGATCGGCGCGAAGACGAGAACGTGGTGATCTCGCCCGATGGTCATTCAGCCGTGCCTTCCGCCATCGCCGGGCCGGTATAATGCGGGGTGCCGGAAAAAATGCCGCTGAAATCCCTCAGTGGCGGACCGAGCTTGATGCCGGCGCTGGTGAGCCGAAATTCGCGGATCGTGTGCTCGTGGTTGCCGCTGCGCTTCTTCACGACCGATAAGGCGCGCCGCACCGTTCCGCCGAGCTCGAAATAGCGCAACATGAGGACCGCATCGCTGAGATAGCTGATGTCGAGGTTGGTGTCCGTTGGCCCGACCAGCCCATGCTGAGCCAGGATCAGGATGGTGAGAACTCCTTGCTGCGCCAGGAAGCTCAGCAGCTCGTGCATCTGCAGAATGAGAAACCGCTCGTCCGGCATTGCATTGAGATAGCCGTTCAAGCTGTCGATGACGATGATGCGGGCGTTGTCGCGTTCGACGCTCCTGCGCACGTTGGCCGCGAATTCACCGGGTGAGAGCTCGGCTGGATCGATCTGCTGGAAGCGGATGCGGCCGGCATCGAGATGCTCGTCGAGGGCGAGGCCGATCGTTCGGGCGCGCGCCTCCACCGTGCCGCGACCTTCATCGAAGGCGAAGAACACGGCGTGCTCGCCGCGTGCCGCTGCTGAAATCGCAAAGGTGAGCGCAACGGACGACTTGCCGACGCCGGCGGCTCCGATCAGAAGCGCGTTGGTGCCGCGCTCGAGACCGCCTCCCAGCAACTGATCCAGTTCGGCGTTGCCGCTGGGCGTGAACTCGCCGATAAACGTCTTGTGGTGCTCGGCCGCGACCAGACGTGGGAATATCCGCAAGCCTCCTGTTTCGATCGTGAAATCGTGGTAGCCGCCGCGAAAACGGATGCCGCGCATCTTGATCACGCGAAGCCGCCGCCGTTCGGCACCGTAGTCGATGGCCAGCTGCTCGAGCATCACCACGCCATGCGCGATCGAATGCAGCTGCAGATCGTCCTGGGACGATGAAAGATCGTCGAGCAGCACGACCGTGCAGTTGCGATTGGTGAAGAAGTGCTTCAGGGCGAGAACCTGACGCCTGTAGCGGAGCGGGTTCTGCGCCAGCAGCCGCAATTCGGACAGGCTGTCGAGCACCACGCGGGTGGGATTGATCCGTTCGACCTCCTTGAAGATCAAACCCGTGGTCTCGCTCAGCTCCATCTCGGCGGGATGAAAAACCGTCAGCTCCCGCTCGGGATCGAGCGTCGTTTCCGGCGGCACCAGCTCGAAGATGTCGACGCCGTCCAGTGACCAGCCGTGCCGCTGCGCCACCACAGTGAGCTCGCGTTTGGTCTCGGAGAGAGAAATGTAGAGAACACGTTCGCCGTCGCGCACGCCGCGGAGAAGGAATTGGAGCGCAATCGTGGTCTTGCCCGTGCCCGGCCGGCCTTCATAAAGGTACATCCGGTTGGCATCGAGCCCGCCGCCGAGGATGTCGTCCAGACCGTCGCTGCCGGTCGAAATTCTCGGCAAATCCTTCGGGTCGCCGCCTGGAGCAGCCGCGGATTGAACGGTCATGAACCCCCCTTGCGTCTCTTCTGAAAGCTCTCCATGCGCTCCGAGCGTGCGCAAGGAGCCGGGTTTGGCTTAAAGGTCCGTCTTAGGAACTCTCAGGCAAGGATTGAGTTCCCGCGCCGAAACTCCCCCGGACGATAGGGCGGCCGCTTCGTTGCCGCTCAGATGCATCAAGTGAATTGGCGTATTCGCCACCTCGACAGCTGGGCTGGGCCGACCACTGGATCGTGTCGGAAAATGAACACAAGCGATCCACCTGCACCCGGTCTCGTTCTGGAATTCACCGTCGGATGCGGTAGATCACGACGTCGTTGCCGTGACGGTTCGTGCTTCGCTCGAGCAGATAGTTCGATTTCTCCAACACACGGCGGGATGCAGCGTTGCCGATATAGACGATGCCGATGAGGGAGGGCAGCGCAAGCTGTAATAGTCCGATGTCCGTCAGCGCGGTCGCGATCTCGCTGGCAAATCCCTGGCCCCAGAATTCGCGCTTGAATGCGTAGGCGATCTCGATCTCGTCGACATCGTCCACGAGAATGTGCCGAATGCCCGCCCGTCCGGCGAAGGCCCCGTCTTTCGTTCGCAGTGTCCAAAGCCCGAAGCCGTGCTGGTCCCAATGGCCCATGTTGGTCGCAAGATAGGCCCTCGTGACTTCGGGCGTCCGGACGCCGCCGAGAAAACGGGAGACCTCGGCATCACGATGCAGCGCGACGAGGTCGGCGAGGTGATCCTCGCGCAACCGCTCGGCGGTCAGGCGGTCGGTGCTGAAATGGTCCACGGAGACAGATCGCCGATTGGGTGGCGTGTCGCTCATGCTGCTATCGCTACGGGCTGATCATGACATCATGCCCCTGTTTTGCCCGACGGGTCAACGGACGAGGGCGGGTGGTTTGTTGCCTTGCGCGTAACCCATTGATTTCACGACCCCCGTCTACTGTGCATGGGGTTGTTTTCGTACTTTTGTTTTGGAAGCGGCTAGCCCGCGCCCAGCGCGACCGCGACGTTGTACGTCACGAGGCTCGCCGCATAGGCCAGCACCAGCATGTAGGCGAAGGTGACGCCCATCCAGGCCCAGCTGCCGGTCTCGCGCCGGATCACGGCGAGCGTGGACGCGCATTGCGGGGCGAAGATGTACCAGGCCAGCATCGACAGCGCGGTCGCGAGCGACCATTTCGTCGCCAGCACCTGGCCGATCTGCTCGGCCGCTTCCTTGCCGCCCTCGATCGCATAGACGGTGCCGAGCGCCGCGACCGCGACCTCGCGCGCCGCCATGCCCGGGATCAGCGCCACCGCGATCTGCCAGTTGAAGCCGACAGGGGCGAGCAGGGGCGCGAGCGCCTTGCCGATCATCGCCGCGAGGCTGAAGTCGATGGCCGGCCCGGTCGCGCCCGCGGGCGGCTGCGGGAACGAGGCCAGGAACCAGATCAGCACCATCATCGAGAAGATCGTGGTGCCGGCGCGCTGCAAGAACATCTTGGCGCGGGTGTAGATGCCGATCACGATCGATTTCAGCCGCGGCATCTTGTAGTCCGGGAGCTCCAACATGAAGGGCGCCGGCGCAAAGTCGCGCAGCATGAAGAACTTGATCAGGAACGAGACGACGAGCGCGCTGATGATGCCGGCGGCATAGAGGCCGAACATCACGAGGCCCTGCAGATTGATGAAGCCCCAGATGTCCTTGGCCGGAATGAAGGCGGAGATGATCAGCGTATAGACCGGAATGCGCGCCGAGCAGGTCATCAGCGGCGCGATCAGGATCGTGGTCAGCCGGTCGCGCTTGTTGTCGATCACGCGCGTCGCCATGATGCCGGGAATGGCGCAGGCAAAGCTCGACAGCAGCGGAATGAAGGCGCGGCCATGCAGCCCGGCGCCGCCCATGATGCGGTCCATCAGGAACGCCGCGCGCGCCATGTAGCCGAAATCTTCCAGGAGCAGGATGAACAGGAAGATGAGGATGATCTGCGGCAGGAACACGATGACGCTGCCGACGCCGGAGATCACGCCGTTCTGCAGGAAGCTTTGCAGCAAGCCGTCGGGCAGCGTGGCCTGCACCAGCTCCCCGAGCGAGTCGAAGCCGGACTTCAGCAGCTCCATCGCCGGCTGCGCCCAGGCGAACACCGCCTGGAACATCACGAACAGGATCAGCGCGAGCACGATCAGCCCGCCGACCGGATGCAGCACGACGGCGTCGATCCGTGCGGTCCAGGTGTCGGGGCGAGCAGGCAGGCTGACGCAGTCGGCGATGATGCGGTCGGCCTCGCGCTGGGTCGCGCGCAATTCGCTGACGCTGAGCGCGCGCCAGATGTTGTCCTGCGGCTCGGCGGCGAGCTTGGCCGAGATCTCGTCGGTCAGCTTGAGCAGGTCGGCCGTGCCGCCCTTGCGCACCGCGATCGAGGTGACCACGGGCACGCCGAGCTCCTTAACGAGCCGCTCGACGTCGACATTGATGCCGCGGCGGCTTGCGATGTCGAACATGTTGAGCACGAGGATCATCGGCCGCCCGGTGCGCTTCAGCTCCAGCAGCAGGCGGATGGTCAGGCGCAGATTGGTGGAATCGGCGACGCACAGCACGAGATCGGGCAGGGTCTCGCCGGAGGCCTTGCCGAGCACGAAGTCGCGGGTGATCTCCTCGTCCGGGCTGCGGCCGCGCAGCGAATAGGTGCCAGGCAGGTCGACCACGGAGACCTGGCGGCCGAGCGGGGTGACGAAGAAGCCTTCCTTGCGCTCGACCGTGACGCCGGGATAGTTCGCGACCTTCTGCCGGCTGCCGGTCAGCGCGTTGAACAGCGAGGTCTTGCCGCTGTTGGGCGTGCCGACCAGGGCGAGATGCAGCAGGGGTGCTTCCATGGGATCAAGGGCCTGGGGCAAAATTCCGGTCGCGCGTCAGGCGACGATGATGGCCATGGCTTCGCGACGGCGGACCGCGATCGTGATGCTGTCGACCCGTACCGCGATCGGGTCGCGCCCGACCAGCCCCTCATGCAGGATCTCGACCCGGGCGCCCTCGACGAAGCCGAGCTCGATCAGGCGGCTCTCTAGCTCGACGTCCGAAAGCGCCGAGTCCGCCTGCTTGGCGGCGAGGTGCTGGATGACGCCGGTATAGCCGCGCTGGGCTAGACCCAGCGGCATGTGCGAACGCGTATCAGTGGTGTCGGTCATGCCCTGTATTTTCAACGCCGGGCATTGAGGTCAAGCGCGGTCGCCCGCTGAAGCTGCACCTTAGAGCGATTTTAAAGTGCGGCGGCCGGGGCGCCGTCGCGGGCGCCCCCGACGGCTACTGGGCCGGGACCTTGTCCGGCTGGGCGGCCATGGCGCGGCTCTTGAAGTAGTCCAGGACGAACAGACGGATCGCCGACGACAGATTGCCCTGCTGGCGGTTGTTGTCGATCTCGCCGACCAGCTCCGACAACGTCATGTTGCGCAGGCCGGAGATCTCTTTCATGCCGTTCCAGAACGCCTCTTCCAGGCTGACGCTGGTCTTGTGGCCGGCGACGACGATCGACCGTTTCACGACCGGCGACTTCATGGCTGCTCCTCGCGATCGATCCGGTGCTGGTCCAGGTGCTCCTTGGCCTGGTCCGCCTGCTTCGCCTCGGACGACCGTTCCGCCTTCGTGCGCCCGAATTTCGCCCGGTTGGCGTCCGCCTGCTTCGCCGAGGCTTCCCGCTCGACGCGCTTCCTGAAACGATTCAGGTTGATGACGTTCCCCATGCCGCGTCTCCATCATCCGATCCTCTTCAGGCAGGATGGAACATTCAGAAACAGGGTGCCGCATTGCGCCCCAAAAGACTTGATCGCCATTAGCTCGTCCTCGTCAATCGGCCCTTGGGGCCATCAAAGGATGCTTCGCCCCGTCGAGGGCAGCAGGGCTGCGTAACACGCCGCCCCGCCGCAACATTGACGGTAATCAAATCCTGCCCCCAAAGCCGCATTTTTTTGGACGCCGAGCGTCCGTATCATTACGGATGGCTATCGGAATTCGGAATTTTATCCCGGGCTGGTCATCTTCTCGGGGCGCACCAGGCGGTCGAACTCCTCGGCCGAGACGAAGCCGAGCCGCAGCGCCTCCTCCTTCAGCGTGGTGCCGTTGGCGTGCGCCGTCTTGGCCACCTTGGCGGCGTTGTCGTAGCCGATCTTCGGGGCCAGCGCCGTCACCAGCATCAGCGAGCGCTCCATCAACTCCTTGATGCGCTTCTCGTCGGCGCGGATGCCGCTGACGCAATGCTCGGTGAAGGAGCGCGCGGCATCCGCCATCAGGCGGATCGAGTGCAGCATGTTGTAGGCCAGCACCGGCTTGTAGACGTTGAGCTCGAAATGGCCCTGGCTGCCGGCGACCGTGATCGCGGTGTGATTGCCGAACACCTGGCAGCACACCATGGTCATCGCCTCGCACTGGGTCGGGTTGACCTTGCCTGGCATGATCGAGGAGCCGGGCTCGTTCTCCGGCAGGATCAATTCGCCGAGGCCCGAGCGCGGGCCGGAGCCGAGCAGTCGGATGTCGTTGGCGATTTTGAACAGGCCGGTCGCGACCGAATTTATCGCACCATGCGCCAGCACATAGGCATCGTTCGAGGCCAGCGCCTCGAATTTGTTGGCGGCGCTGGTGAAGGGCAGCTTGGTGATCCCCGCGACATGCTTTGCGAACAGCTTGGCAAAGCGCGGCTTCGAGTTGAGGCCGGTGCCGACGGCGGTGCCACCCTGCGCCAGCGGATAAAGGTCCTTCACCGCGAGCTTGAGCCGGGCGATGCCGCTTTCGACCTGCGCGGCATAGCCGGAGAATTCCTGACCGAGCGTCAGCGGCGTCGCATCCTGGGTGTGGGTGCGGCCGATCTTCACGATCTTCGAAAACTCCTTCTCTTTCTTGCGCAGCGCGCGCAGCAACTCGGTGAGGGCAGGGACGAGATCGACATTGATGCGGCTTGCCGCCGCGATGTGCATCGCGGTCGGGAAGGAGTCGTTCGACGACTGGCTCATGTTGACGTGATCGTTGGGATGCACCGGCTTCTTGGCGCCGAGCTCGCCGCCGAGCAGCTCGTTGGCGCGGTTGGCGATCACCTCGTTGAGGTTCATGTTGCTCTGCGTGCCCGAGCCGGTCTGCCACACCACAAGCGGGAAATGATCGTCCAGCTTGCCCTCGATCACCTCGCGCGCGGCGCGGACGATGGCATTGGCGCGGCGCTGATCGAGCAGGCCGAGCTCGAGATTGGACTGCGCGGCGGCGAGCTTGACGATGCCGAGGGCATGCACGAGCGAGATCGGCATGCGGTCGGTGCCGATGCGGAAATTCTGGCGCGACCGCTCGGTCTGCGCCCCCCAATAGCAATCGGCGGGCACCTCGATGGGACCGAAACTATCGGTCTCGGTGCGGGTCGCCGGGCGGGCGGTGTTCGAGCGGGAAGCTTTGGCCATGAGCACATCCATTCTGCCGCGCGAAACGCCGCACGGCCTCTTCATGTGCTTCTCTATATAGGCAGTTGGGGCGGGCGCGATGGCGTCGCGGCCAACCTAGATCATTTCTTGCGGAAACGATCGAGCCGCACGACCTCGGCGCCGCCCTGGCTCGGTGGGGTCGGCTCGTCGGCAGCTTCCGCCTTCTCCGCGGCAGGTGCCGGGACCGATACGGCCGATGGCGCCGGCGCTGCCGGCAGATTGTCCGGCGCGACCTCGGCGACGTCGGAGGTGTCGAACTGGAGGCCGAACTTCACGGACGGATCAAGGAAGCTCTTGATCGCACTGAACGGCACCACCAGCCGCTCCGGAATGCCGCCAAAGGACAGGCCGACCTCGAAGCGGTCCTCGAGCACGGTCAGGTCCCAGAACTGGTGCTGGAGGATGATCGTCATCTCCTCCGGATATTGCGCGAGCAGCCGCGGCGACAGCTTCACGCCCTCGGCCTTGGACACGAAGGTGATGAAGAAATGGTGCTCGCCCGGCAGGCCATGGGCCGCGGCATCGGTCAGCACCTTCCGCAGCACGCCGCGCAGCGCGTCGCGGGCCAGCACATCGTATCGGATATGATCGGTCGCCATGGTGGTCCTGTTGCATCCTCGAAGCCGGACCCTGCCGATCCGACTCGCCAAGCCGCAATAGTACCGCGCCTGACGGGTGAGCAGGAGTCCCCGCCGGGGAAGAAATCAAAGAGTAAAGTGGAGGCTTCTGTTGCCAGGTGCCTCCGAACCCCGCCTAGCGGAGCTTAACCCACTAGGACTTTAGAGTGGTCTTTCAAACTGCGTTACGCAGCCTGAGCAACCGGAGCAAAGTTGTCGTTGGCAACTATTGCAGTAGCCCGATAACGGCGGAACAATACCGGGAAAAAGCACGCCCTTTACGCCCTCGTCGATCCTATTTCGCCCCCGCCAAAGCCCAGCTTCAGGCTCGCCCGATGGTGGGCTTTGGTGGAGGCGCCGGGTACCGCCCCCGGGTCCGAATGGTTTATTACGACGACCGTTTATTTCCATAGCCGGCGAACCGGCACCCCCAATATAGGGGGCAAAGCTCCCGAAAAACAGAGGGTTGGAGGAGCTATCCTGCAGTTCCCTTTGGATAGGTTTCGGGCCGTTTTTGGCCCGCTCTCCCTGCCGCTTTCAGGCCGTGCTGTGGGTCACGATTCCCGTCAGTGTCGGCGTCACTTATTTCCTGCGGCAGAAAGAAGCAGCATGACCGTCCACAGCCCGTTCTGATCCTTGATCTTCGCCTTCGGTCCGAAGTCGCTGCTCGCCGAGCGCGGCACCGCGGCGACCGCGGCCTGATTCATCGGGGCGGACTGGAGGTGCATGACTGGATGACCGACAGACAGCCAGCAATTGCTGCACTGCTTCTGAGCGCGATGGTTGCGGTGGTCGCGTCCATCTCGCACATCAATCCACTCTGGCATCGGCTTGCTGGCGGCATGTTGGGTTTTGCTGGCATTGTCTGATGAAAATCGCTAGGCAGTGATCCGGGCGGGGGTAACCAGTTCCAGCCGATTTAGAACAACAGTGCTCGTGACTTACGGGTCGCGGAGGAGACAGGCATGGCCGACACGATGGGCCACTCAGCGACGGCCAGCCGAAACACCCGGTTGGCGCTCGGCTTTTGTCTGCTGGCGATTGCGCCGCAGATTTTCGAATTGATCTGGTCGATCGGGGCGATCTTCGGCTGGGGGGCCGGCCGCGGTCCGGCGGCGGTCGTCACCAACCACGCGACGGCGCTGCTGGCCGGCGCGCCCAGCGCCATCTTCGGATCGTTCGGTGGCGGCGCCAAGAAGATGTCGTCCGAGGTGCTGCTGGCGCTGATCTATTCCTATCCGCTGTTTGCGGTGGCCATCCTCACGCTGTTCATGACCATTCGTTCGGCGCAAGATTATGTCGGCGGCGTCGTGCTGATGGCCCTTGCCCTGTTCGCGCTGTGGGCGTCGAGTGATTTGCAGGGCATGCGTGGCTTCTCCTTCGGTGCAGGCACTGCGCCACGTATGTTCGGCGGGCTGCTGGTTGCCCTGTCTGCCGGCGTCGCGTTGACCGGCCTGATCACGGAAGGACCGGCTCTTGCCCATTATTCCTGGCGCGGGCCGCTGTTCGTGATGGCGGCGATCCTGTTCTTCGCGCTGGCGATCCGGCCGCTCGGCCTCGTGGTCACGGCTTTTGCCAGCTTCATGATCGCGGCGACAGGTTCGCACGAGACGCGCTGGCTGGAAGCGGCCATCGTCGGCGCCTGCCTGACGCTCGGCTGCGCAATCCTGTTCCCCTACGTGCTCGGGCTGCCAATGCCGATGTTTCCGCGTTTCCTGAACCAGTGAGGGCGTGATGGATATCTTTGCCAACCTCGCTCACGGCTTCGCCGTCGCGTTCTCCCCGATCAACCTCCTGATGTGCCTGATCGGCGCACTCGTCGGCACGCTGGTCGGCGTTCTCCCTGGCATCGGAACCATCGCGACCGTTGCCATGCTGCTGCCGATCACCTTCGGACTGCCGCCGGTGGGCGCGCTGATCATGCTCGCCGGCATCTATTACGGCGCGCAATATGGCGGCTCGACCACGTCGATCCTGGTCAACATACCCGGTGAGGCGACATCGGTCGTGACCGCCATCGACGGTCACCAGATGGCGAAGCAAGGCCGTGCCGGCCCGGCGCTGGCGATCGCCGCGATCGGCTCGTTCTTCGCCGGATGCGTCGCGACCGTCTTGATCGCACTGCTCGGCGCACCGCTGACGAAACTCGCGCTGGCGTTCGGCCCGGCCGAATATTTCTCGCTGATGGTGCTCGGCCTGATCTTCGCCGTGGTGCTGGCCAAGGGCTCGGTGCTGAAGGCGATTGCGATGATCGTGTTCGGCCTCTTGCTGTCGATGGTCGGCTCGGACATCGAGACCGGCGCCTCGCGCATGGCCTTCAACATTCCGGAGCTCGCCGACGGACTCGGCTTTGCGACGGTGGCGATGGGTGTGTTCGGCTTCGCCGAGATCATCCGCAATCTCGACCACGGCGCCGAGATGAACCGCGACCTCGTGCAGCAGAAGATCACCGGCCTGATGCCCACCAGGAAGGACCTGGCCGATGCGACGCCGCCGATCCTGCGCGGCACCGTGCTCGGCTCGATCCTCGGTATCCTGCCCGGCGGCGGCGCGGTGATCGCGTCCTTCGCGGCCTATACGCTCGAGAAGAAGCTCTCAAAGACCCCGTCCCGGTTCGGCCGCGGCGCGATCGAGGGCGTGGCGGGACCGGAGAGTGCCAACAACGCCGCGGCACAGACCTCGTTCATTCCGCTGCTCACGCTCGGCATCCCGCCGAACGCGGTGATGGCGCTGATGGTGGGCGCCATGACCATCCATGGCATCGTGCCCGGTCCGCAGGTGATGCAGAAGCAGCCGGATCTCGTCTGGGGCATGATCGCCTCGATGTGGATCGGCAATCTCATGCTGATCATCATCAACCTGCCGCTGGTCGGAATCTGGGTGCGGCTCTTGCGCGTGCCGTACCGGCTGATGTTCCCCTCGATCGTGATCTTCTGCGCGATCGGCATCTATTCGGTGAACAACGCGCCGGTCGACGTCATCCTCGCGGGTGTGTTCGGTCTCGTCGGCTATTGGCTGATCAAGCACGATTTCGAGCCGGCGCCGTTGCTGCTCGGGATGGTGCTCGGACCGCTGATGGAGGAGAACCTGCGCCGGGCGCTGCTGATCTCGCGTGGCGACTGGAGCGTGTTCCTGACGCGTCCGTTGTCGGCGGTGCTGCTTGCTGTCGCGGCGAGCCTGCTTGTCCTGACGGTGCTCCCCGTGTTGCGCGCCAAGCGCGACGAGGTGTTCACCGAGTCCGAGAACTGAGGTCGCTCGCGCCCTGCGCTCGCGCCGCGCCCTGCGTCGGCACGCCGCATTCGGAAGTCGAATCGACTTGTGTTACGGCTTTGTGAAATGGAAATGCCGGCCTTTGGGCCGGCATTTTATTGTGTCCAAAGGGGGATCGCCATGACGTTCATTCGCGCGCTCGCAGGCGCATGTGCAGCAGCGATAGCATCGCTGGGCGCCTTCATCGCAACCGCTGAGGCGCAGACCTATCCGACGCGCAGCATTACCATGATCGTGCCCTTCGCGGCTGGCGGGCCGACTGACGTGATCTCACGGATCGTCACCGGGCACATGGCGCAGACGCTGGGGCAGAGCATCATCATCGAGAACGTCGTGGGTGCCGGCGGCACCACTGCCACGACGCGTGCAGCGCGTGCGGCCAATGATGGCTATACGCTGATCACCGGGCATATGGGCACGCATGCCGCCTCTGTGCCGCTCTATCCCAAGCTCGCTTATCACCCCGAGAAGGACTTCGAGCCGATCGCCCTGCTGGCGGGCACGCCGATCCTGATCCTGGCGCGCAAGGACTTTCCGCCGAAGGACCTCAAGGAGTTCGTCACCTACGTCAAGGCGAATGCCGAGAAGGTGAACGCCGCGCATGCCGGCGTCGGCTCGGTTTCGCACGTCTCGTGCGAGCTTCTGCACTCGATCCTCGACATCAAGCCGGTCGGCGTGCCCTTCAACGGGACGGGACCTGCGATGAATGCGCTGGTGGCGGGTCAGGTCGACTACATGTGCGACCAGATCGTCAACGCCGTCCCGCAGATCAATGCCGGCACCATCAAGGCCTATGCGATCGCCACGGCCGAGCGCAACCCGTCGCTGCCGAACGTGCCGACCACGGCGGAAGCCGGCCTGCCGGCATTCCAGGCTCAGGCCTGGAACGCGATGTTCGCGCCCAAGGGAACCTCGCCTGCGATCGTGGCAAGCGTGAACGCCGCCGCCGTCAAGGCGCTCGACGACGAGACTGTGAAGAAGCGCCTGCTCGAACTCGGCAGCGTCATCCCCGCGCCGAAGGACCGAACCCCGGAGGCGCTGGCGACCCTGGTCAAGAACGAGATCGCGAAGTGGAGCCCGGTGCTCAAGCCGGCAAATTAAGCGAAGGCGATCAAGGGGCTAGGCGAGGGGCGGAACGCTGAGTTTCGCCCCCTTGTCGTTTGTGCCGGGAACACTCACTTTTCCGGGTATAATCGACGGGGACAGCGAATCGCCGCTGTTGCAGCGCGGGGGCGGCCGCTAAGTTCGCCGCCTCCCCAAAGGCTCAGTCGCAACATGCACCAGTATCAGGACCTGCTCGAGCGGATTCTTTCAGACGGCGCCGAGAAGACCGACCGGACCGGCACCGGCACGCTCTCGGTGTTCGGCCATCAGATGCGCTTCAATTTGTCGGCCGGTTTCCCGATGCTGACAACCAAGCGGCTGCCGCTGAAGGCGATCGTGCATGAGCTGCTCTGGTTCCTGAAGGGCGACACCAACATCAAATATCTGCGCGACAACGGCGTCACCATTTGGGACGAATGGGCGGACGCCAATGGCGATCTCGGCCCGGTCTACGGCCATCAGTGGCGCTCCTGGCCGACACCCGACGGCGGCAGCATCGATCAGATCGCCAAGGTCATCGACATGATCAAGCGCACCCCGGATTCGCGTCGGCTGATCGTGACCGCCTGGAATCCGGCGGACGTCGACAAGATGGCGCTGCCGCCTTGTCACCTGCTGTTCCAGTTCTATGTCGCGAACGGCAAGTTGTCGTGCCAGCTCTATCAGCGTTCGGCGGACGTCTTCCTCGGCGTGCCCTTCAACATCGCATCCTACGCGCTGCTCACCATGATGGTCGCGCAAGTTACCAGCCTCAAGCCCGGCGACTTCGTGCACTCGCTCGGCGACACCCATCTCTATTCCAATCACCTGGAGCAGGCGCGGCTCCAGCTCAGCCGTGCGCCGCGCGCGCTGCCGGTGATGCGGATCAATCCTGAAGTGAAGGACATCTTCTCCTTCCGCTACGAGGACTTCGAGCTCGTCGGCTACGATCCGCATCCGCACATCAAGGCGGACGTCGCGGTCTGACACCGATGTCACCGACCATCCGCCGTGCGCAGCCCGGAGAGGCCGGCCTCGTTCTCTCCTTCGTCCGCGAGCTCGCCGAGTACGAAAAGCTGTCGCACGAGGTCGAGGCGACCGAGGCCGACATCGCCGACGCGCTGTTCGGCGAGAGGCCGCAGCTCTATTGCGCGATCGCGGAGTGGAACGGCGAGCCGGTCGGCTTCGCGGTGTGGTTTCTCAATTTCTCCACCTTCAGCGGCCGCCACGGCATCTATCTCGAAGATCTCTATGTGCGGCCGTCGCATCGGGGCAAAGGCCTCGGCAAGGCGCTGCTGGCCTATCTCGCCAGGGAATGCGTCGACAACGGCTGGTCGCGCCTGCAATGGGCGGTGCTCGACTGGAACTCACCCTCGATCGCGTTCTACAAATCGCTTGGCGCGGTCATGATGGACGACTGGACCTTGTGCCGCGTCACCGGGCCTGCGCTGACCCAGCTTGCCGGGAGCTCTGCCTGATGGAGATCGTCTTCGTTGTCGCGATCGCGGAGAATGGCGTCATCGGCGCGGGCAATGCGATGCCGTGGCGATTGAAGTCCGATATGGCGCGCTTCAAGGCGCTGACCATCGGCAAGCCGGTGATCATGGGCCGCAAGACCTTCGAGACCCTGCGCCGGCCGCTGCCGCGCCGCACCAACATCGTCGTCACCCGCGATCCGGCCTATCGCGCCAATGGCGCCATCGTCACGACGTCGCCAGCGGATGCGGAGGCGGTCGCGCGCGGCGATGCCCTGCGGCGTTCGGTCACTGAGATCGCGGTGATCGGCGGCGCCGAGATCTTCCGGCAATGGCTGGATCGTGCCGATCGTCTCGAGATCACCGAAGTGCATGCGCGCCCCGAAGGGGACACGCATTTCGACATCGACAAGGCGGAATGGGACGAGGTTGAACGCATCCGCCACCCTGCCGGCCCCGACGACAGCGCCGACGTCTCCTATGTGACATATCGTCGGCGGCGCGGCCATTAACCGCTTTCGTCAATGTTTACATTGACTTTTTCGTGCCCGAGCATAGCTCGGAAGACGGACAGGGCTGCGTTGTAAGGGACTTGCCTGTCCCCTATAAAGCCGGACCGGACAAAGCGGGCGGTGGCAATTCCACCCTGCCGAGGAGAACGTCGAATGCCGTGGAAGAATCAGGGCGGTGGCCCATGGGGCTCGGGTCCAAAGGGACCATGGGGCTCAGGCCCGCAACCGGTCGGGCCGAGGCCGCCGGATCTGGAAGACCTTCTGCGGCGTGGCCAGGACCGCCTCCAGCAGATCATGCCGGGCGGTTATTTCTCCGGCATCGGCATCACGCTGATCATCCTGCTGATCGTGGCATTCTGGCTCTTGTCGGGCTTCTTCCGCGTGCAGTCCGAAGAGCTCGGCGTCGTACTGCGCTTCGGCAAGCACGTCCGCACCGTGCAGCCGGGTCTGAACTATCATCTGCCTTATCCGATCGAGACCGTGCTGCTGCCGAAGGCGCTGCGCGTCAACACCACCTCGATCGGCATGACGCTGATCGAGGATCCGGCGCGGCGCGGCCGCTCCATTCGGGACGTGCCGGAAGAGAGCCTGATGCTGACCGGCGACGAGAACATCGTCGACGTCGACTTCACCGTGCTCTGGCGCATCAAGCCGGACGGCATCGGCGACTTCCTGTTCAACATCCAGAATCCCGAAGGTACCGTGAAGGCGGTCTCCGAGAGCGCGATGCGCGAGGTGATCGGCCGATCTCAGATCCAGCCGATCCTGACCGGAGCGCGCAACGTCACCGAGCAAGGCGTGCACGAGCTGATCCAGAAGACTTTGGACAGCTACGGCGCCGGCATTCAGATCACCCAGGTGCAGATGCAAAAGGTCGATCCGCCCGCGCAGGTGATCGATGCCTTCCGCGACGTCCAGGCCGCACGAGCCAATCTCGAGCAGCTGCAGAACGAAGCGCAGACCTATGCCAACCAGGTGGTGCCGCAGGCGCGCGGACGTTCGGCCAAAATCCTGCAGGACGCCGAAGGCTACAAGGAACAGGCGGTCGCCGAGGCCAAGGGCCAGAGCGCGCGCTTCCTGAAGGTTTACGAGGAATACAAGAAGGCGCCCGACGTGACGCGAGAACGGATTTATCTGGAGACGATGGAGCGCGTGCTCGGCGGCGCCGAGAAGCTCGTCTATGACGGTGGCCCCTCGGCCCAAGGCGTCGTGCCCTATCTGCCGCTTCCCGAACTGGCGCCAAAACGGACACCTACGACCGGTCCGCAGCCGAGCGGAGGCAGCCGATGAGGTCTCCGGTTACAGGTTTCGTCACGCTGCTCGGGCTGCTCCTGGTCCTGATCGTGGCTTACATGTCGCTGTTCACGGTGCAGCAGACCGAGCAGACGATCGTGCTCCAGTTCGGCAGGCCGGTCGACGTCGTCACCGCGCCCGGCCTGCACTTCAAGGCGCCGTGGAATTCGGTGATCAACATCGACAAGCGGATTCTCGACCTGGAGAACCCGTCGCAGGAGGCGATCGCCTCCGACCAGAAGCGGCTCGTGGTCGATGCCTTCGCGCGCTACCGCATCAAGGATGCGCTGCGCTTCTATCAGAGCGTCGGCTCGATCCAGGCCGCCAATATCCAGCTCACCACGCTCCTGAACGCGGCGCTGCGCCGCGTGCTCGGCGAGGTCACCTTCATCAACGTGGTGCGGGACGACCGTGAGAAGCTGATGCTGCGCATTCGCGACCAGCTCGACCGCGAGGCCGATGGCTACGGCATTCAGGTCGTCGACGTCCGGATCCGCCGCGCCGACCTGCCGGAGCAAAACAGCCAGGCGGTCTACCAGCGCATGAAGACCGAGCGTGAGCGCGAGGCCGCCGAGTTCCGGGCACAGGGTGGACAGAAGGCTCAGGAGATCAGGTCCAAGGCCGACCGCGAGGCGACTGTCATCATCGCGGAAGCCAATTCGCAGGCTGAGCAGACCCGCGGTGCGGGCGATGCCGAGCGCAACCGCCTGTTTGCGGAAGCCTACGGCAAGGACGCCGACTTCTTCGCCTTCTACCGGTCGATGACGGCCTATGAGAACGGGCTACGTGCCAGCGATACCCGCTTCCTGCTGCGGCCGGATTCGGATTTCTTCCGGTACTTCAGCAACCCGTCCGGCAAGATGGCAACCGAGACGCCGGCCAAGCCGTAAGCTAGACAAGGGCTCGACAAGGGCGGCGGATTTCGCCGCCCTTCGTCCAGACAAGAACAGCATAGCGGGAGGTTCCATTCCGATGAGGTCCATTGCGTTCGCCGACTTCCTCATCGGCCTAGGCATCCTGTTCGTGCTCGAAGGCTTGATGTTCGCGGCCAGTCCAAACTGGATGCGCAAAGCCATGAAAAGCGCCATCGCCACTCCGGACAACATCCTGCGGGCGGTCGGGATTGCCTCGGCCGTGGCCGGACTGGTCCTGATCTGGGTTATGCGTCGGCCGATTTAGGGCTTCGGCCAACGCCAAAGTGAAGGCGCCAGACTGGTTTTCGCCGTATTATCGGGCTCTTGAGGCCCGTGAAGCTCCGCGCTTGCGCCGTGCCCCCGTTCGAGCGCAGTCTGGCGCCGAATCCCTTTGTCTGGAGATCACAATGACCGCTGCCACCATTGCCCCGTCCCGCTCGCGCCGCCGGGTGCGACTTGGTGTGCGAATTGGGCTGGCCGCGCTCGCCGTCGGTGCTTTCAGCGCGTTCGGCACGCCGGCCCATGCGCGTGGACCGGATGGCATCGCCGACGTAGCCGAGAAGGTGATCGACGCGGTCGTCAACATCTCGACCTCGCAGACGGTCGAGGCCAAGGGGGGCGGCAGCAACACCATGCCGCAACTGCCGCCCGGCTCGCCGTTCGAGGAGTTCTTTGACGACTTCTTCAAGAACCGCCGGGGTCCCGGCGGCGGCAGCAAGGGCGGCGAGCGCGGCGACAACAACCCGCCGCGCAAGACCAACTCGCTCGGAAGCGGCTTCATCATCGACACGGCGGGCGTCGTCGTCACCAACAACCACGTCATTGCGGATGCCGACGAGATCCACGTCATCCTGAACGACGGCACCAAGATCAAGGCCGAGCTGGTCGGCGTCGACAAGAAGACCGATCTTGCCGTGCTCAAGATCAAGCCGACGAGGCCGCTGGTCGCGGTGAAGTTCGGCGATAGCGACAAGCTGCGCCTCGGCGACTGGGTGGTCGCGATCGGCAATCCCTTCAGTCTCGGTGGTACGGTGACGGCCGGCATCGTCTCGGCCAAGAACCGCGACATCTCCTCCGGGCCGTACGACAGCTACATCCAGACCGACGCCTCCATCAACCGCGGCAATTCCGGCGGTCCGCTGTTCAACCTCGACGGCGACGTCATCGGCGTCAACACGCTGATCATCTCGCCGTCCGGCGGCTCCATCGGCATCGGCTTCGCCGTGCCGTCGAAGACGGTGGTGGGCGTCGTCGACCAGCTCCGCCAGTTCGGCGAGCTGCGCCGCGGCTGGCTGGGCGTGCGCATCCAGAGCGTCACCGACGAGATCGCCGAAAGCCTCAACATCAAGCCCGCGCGCGGTGCGCTGGTCGCCGGCGTCGACGACAAGGGCCCGGCCAAGCCCGCCGGGATCGAGCCCGGCGACGTCGTCGTCAAGTTCGACGGCAAGGACGTCAAGGACCCGAAGGACCTGTCCCGCGTCGTCGCCGACACCGCGGTCGGCAAGGAGGTCGACGTCGTCATCATCCGCAAGGGCCAGGAGGAGATCAAGAAGGTCACGCTCGGCCGCCTCCAGGATCCCGACAAGGTGCAGGCCGCGGTGAAGACCGACGAGCCGGCGCCCGAGAAGCCGGTGACGCAGAAGGCGCTCGGCCTCGATCTCGCAGCGCTGAGCAAGGATCTGCGCACGCGCTACAAGATCAAGGATAGCGTCAAGGGCGTGGTCGTCACCAATGTCGACGCCAATTCGGACGCCGCCGAGAAGCGCCTGTCCGCCGGCGACGTCATCGTCGAAGTGGCGCAGGAGGCGGTGTCGAGCGGCGCCGACATCCAGAAGCGGGTCGACCAGCTCAAGAAGGACGGCAAGAAATCGGTGCTGCTGCTGGTCTCGAACGGCGACGGCGAGCTGCGCTTCGTCGCGCTGAGCGTGCAGTAGGAAACGCACGGTCCTAGGGTGGGCAAAACAAAGCGTGCCCACCATCTTTCTACTCTCGCGGCAACAATGGTGGGCACGGCGCAAGGGCGCCTTTGCCCACCCTACGGCTGCTGAGCGTGCACCAAGAGCGGCTACCCCTCCACGAACTCGTCGCGCCGATACCCCTGCGCATAGAGCAGCGCAGTGAGATCGCCGTGATCGATCCGCGCCGCCGCAGCCGCCGCCACGGCCGGCTTGGCGTGATAGGCCACCCCCAGCCCCGCGGCCTGGATCATCGCGAGGTCATTGGCGCCGTCGCCGACCACGACCGAGTCGATGTCGTCGAGATCGAACGATTCCATCAGGTCCACCAGCGTCGCGAGCTTCGCGGCGCGGCCCAGGATCGGCTCCTTGACCTCGCCGGTGAACTTGCCGTCGCGCACGACGAGCTCGTTGGCGCGGTTCTCCTGGAAGCCGATCTTGGCGGCGACCGCGCGCGTGAACAACGTAAAGCCGCCGGAGACGAGGCAGGTATAGGCGCCGTTCGCGCGCATGGTCGCGACCAGCTCGCGGCCGCCCGGCGTCAGCGTGATGCGCTTGGCCAGCACCTCGTCGACCGCGCTGGCCGGCAGGTCCTTGAGCAGCGCGACGCGCTCGCGCAGCGCCGGCTCGAACTCGATCTCGCCGCGCATCGCACGCTCGGTAATGGCGGCGACGTGTGCCTTCACCCCGACGAGATCGGCGAGCTCGTCGATGCATTCCTGGCCGATCATGGTGGAATCCATGTCGGCCAGAAAAAGCTTCTTGCGCCTGAAGCCAACAGGCTGCACGACGATGTCGATGGGCAGGTCGCCGCGGAGCTCGCGCAACCGCTGCTCGATGGCGTGGCGGTCGCCTTCGAGGTTACTGTCGGCACCGAAGGGAATGTCGACCGCAACCCCGTCGAACAGCCAGTGCGCGGGCGCCGCCTGCGGCAGCACGGCGCGGGCGCCGTCGACGATGGTCGAGTCCAGCGCGGGATTGTCAGGGTTGCAGATCAGCGTGGCGACGAGGGACATTTGAGGTTTTCGTGAGCGAGGGGCATTCGAGCAAGGCCGTGCTTATCGCAGGCCCGACCGCCAGCGGCAAGTCGGCGCTGGCGGTCGAGCTTGCGCTCACCGCCGGCGGCGTCGTCATCAATGCCGATTCCATGCAGGTCTATCGTGACCTCCGCATCATCACGGCGCGGCCGACCGCAGCGGACGAGGCGCTCGTGCCACATCGGCTCTATGGCCATGTCGATGCCGCCGTGAATTTCTCGGCCGGTGCCTGGGTAAGCGATGCGGCGAAGGCGCTCCATGAGGCGAGGGCGCAGCGACGCCTGCCGATCTTCATCGGCGGCACCGGGCTCTATTTCAAGGCACTGACCACGGGTCTCTCCGTGGTGCCGCCGATCCCCGCCGAGCTGCGCGAGGACGTGCGCGCGCGGCTGGAGCGAAACGGCGTCGAGGCGCTGCACGCGGAACTCGCAGCCCGCGATCCGCGCGCGGCCGAGCGATTGGACCTGCGCGACCGCACCCGCATCGCCCGCGCGCTCGAGGTGATCGAGGCAACCGGCCGTTCGCTGCTCGATTGGCACCGCGAGGGACAGCCACCGCTGCTGCCCAAGGACAGTTTTCGTGCGATCTTCCTCGCGCCCGGGCGTGACGAGCTCTATGCCCGCATCGATGCTCGTTTCGATGCCATGTTGGGCGCCGGCGCGCTCAAGGAGGTCGAGCGGCTCGCCGCCAGGCATCTCGATCCGCTGCTGCCGGCCATGAAGGCCCATGGCGTGCCGTCGTTGATCCGGCACCTCCGCGGCGAGCTCAGCCTGGAGGAGGCCGCCAGCATCGGCCGCGGCGATACCCGCCACTACGCTAAGCGGCAATTCACCTGGTTCCGGCACCAGCTGCCCGACTTCGAATGGGTCAGGCCGGAGGAAGCGAGGGGATGGCTCGCGGCGATCGCGACCGCGGAGCGGGACCTCGATTGACGCGCTTTTGTGCCGGGTTCCCGAATTTACCTCTCGCCGAACCCGGGGAACACCGCTACACTGCCAAAATCGCGCGGGAACGGCCGCATTGCCTTGACATCCAGGCTTTGGCCGCTATGTTCGCGCAACCTTTGGGAAGCCGAGCGCCGCCATGCGTAACATTATTACCAAACTCCTTATCGCCGTCGTACCCAGGCACACCGCCGGGGGTGGCTAGCTGCCATCCACACGACAGGCGGTGTGCATGGGCCCTCTTCGGGGCCTTTTTTATTTCCCGAACCCGACACGAATGAAGCCGCTGACAACAGCGCATCCGGAGCAAGCCAATGAGCGACAAGAGCCACGATCCGAACCAGATGACCGGCGCCGCGATGATCGTCCGCGCGCTCATCGATCACGGCGTGACCGACATTTTCGGCTATCCGGGCGGCGCGGTGCTTCCGATCTACGACGAGATCTTCCAGCAGAGCGAGGTCCAGCACATCCTGGTCCGCCACGAGCAGGGCGCGGGCCATGCCGCCGAAGGCTATGCGCGCTCGACCGGCAAGCCGGGCGTCGCACTGGTGACCTCCGGCCCCGGCGCCACCAACATGGTGACGCCGCTGACGGACGCGCTGATGGATTCGATCCCGCTGGTCTGCATCTCCGGCCAGGTGCCGACGCATCTGATCGGCAACGACGCGTTCCAGGAATGTGACACCGTCGGCATCACGCGCCCCTGCACCAAGCACAACTGGCTCGTGCGCGACGTCAACGATCTCGCAAAGGTGCTGCATGAGGCCTTCTACGTCGCAACCTCGGGCCGTCCGGGCCCGGTGCTGGTCGACGTCCCCAAGGACGTGCAGTTCGCCACCGGCACCTATCATCCGCCGCGCAAATCGGACGTGCACCGCTCCTACGCGCCGCGCCTGAAGGGCGATGCGACGCAGATCCGCAAAGCGGTCTCGCTGCTCGCGAATGCCAAGCGTCCCGTGATCTACAGCGGCGGCGGCGTGATCAATTCCGGCCCCGAGGCGACCAAGCTGTTGCGCGAGCTGGTCGAGGTCACCGGTTTTCCGATCACCTCGACGCTGATGGGCCTCGGCGCCTATCCGGCGTCGGGCAAGAACTGGCTCGGCATGCTCGGCATGCACGGCACCTACGAGGCCAACATGACCATGCATGATTGCGACGTCATGCTGTGCGTCGGCGCGCGCTTCGACGACCGCATCACCGGCCGCGTCGATGCGTTCTCGCCGGGCTCGAAGAAGATCCACATCGACATCGATCCGTCCTCGATCAACAAGAACATCCGGGTCGACGTGCCGATCATCGGCGATTGCGGCAACGTCCTCGGCGACATCCTCCAGGTGTTCAAGGCGGAGGCGAAGAAGCCCGACATCAAGTCGTGGTGGCAGCAGATCGCGCAATGGCGCGCCCGTAACTCGCTCTATTACAAGAAGAGCAACGACGTCATCCTGCCGCAGCACGCGATCCAGAGCCTGTTCGAAGCGACGCGCGGCAAGGATACCTACATCACGACCGAGGTCGGCCAGCATCAGATGTGGGCGGCGCAGTTCTACGGCTTCGAGGAGCCACATCGCTGGATGACCTCGGGCGGTCTCGGCACGATGGGCTACGGTCTGCCGGCCGCGGTCGGCGTTCAGGTGGCGCACCCGGACAGTCTCGTCATCGACATTGCGGGCGATGCCTCGGTGCAGATGACGATGCAGGAGATGTCGACGGCGGTTCAGTACGAGCTGCCGATCAAGATCTTCATCCTGAACAACCAGTACATGGGCATGGTGCGCCAGTGGCAGCAGCTGCTGCACGGCAACCGGCTGTCGCATTCCTATTCGGAGGCGCTGCCGGATTTCGTCAAGCTGGCGGAGGCCTACGGCGCCGTCGGCCTCCAGGTGCACAAACCGGCCGATCTCGATGGCGCCATCAAGGAAATGATCTCGGTCAAGCGCCCGGTGCTGTTCGACTGCCGCGTCGCGGCACTCGAAAACTGCTTCCCGATGATCCCCTCCGGCAAGGCGCATAACGAGATGCTGCTGCCGGAGCAGGCCAACGACGAGGCGACCGCGAAGGCATTCGCCGGCGGCAAGGCGCTGGTGTGAGGCCATGTTCGACCTGAGGGAGCTCGAGCGCGCACATGCGATCGTGGGGCAGGCGGTGCCGGCAACGCCGGCGCATGCCTGGCCGTTGCTCGCAGGTCGGATCGGCACCGAGGTCGTGGTCAAGCACGAGAACCACACGCCGATCGGCGCCTTCAAGGTGCGCGGCGGCCTCGTCTATCTCGAACGGCTGAAGCGCGAGCGGCCGAAGACATCCGGCATCATCTCGGCGACGCGCGGCAATCACGGCCAGAGCCTCGCCTTTGCCGCGAGCCGCCACGGCGTGCCCGCGGTGATCTATGTGCCGCGCGGCAACTCGGTCGAGAAGAACCGCGCGATGAAGGCCTTCGGTGCCGAACTCGTCGAACACGGCGAGGACTTTCAGGCGGCACGCGAGGAAGCCGAGCGTCGCGCGCAGTTCGCCGGGCTCCACATGGTGCCCTCGTTCCACCCGGATCTCGTTCTTGGCGTTGCGACCTACGCTCTCGAACTGTTCCGCGCAGTGCCCGACCTCGACGTCCTCTATGTGCCGATCGGGCAGGGCTCCGGCATCTGCGGCTGCATCATGGCGCGCGACCTGCTCGGCCTGAAGACCGAGATCGTCGGCGTGCAGTCGACGGAAGCGCCGTCCTACGCGCTGTCGTTTGCGGCCGGCAAGATCGTGACGACCGAGACCAGCAACACGCGCGCCGACGGCATGGCGACACGCATCCCCGACGAGGATGCATTCGCGCTGATCCGCAAGGGGGCTGCGCGAATCGCGCAGGTCACTGACGACGAGGTCGCCGCCGCGATCCGCGCCTACTGGACCGATACGCATAATCTCGCCGAAGGCGCCGGCGCAGCCGCGCTGGCCGCGGCGCTGCAGGAAAAGAGCAAGCTGAAGGGCAAGCGCGTCGGTCTCGTGCTGTCCGGCGGCAATATCGATTTCGATCTGTTCCGCCGCTGGGTCGGGATGGACGCGCCAGCCAAAGAATCGGCCAAGGCGTGACGGAGAGACAAGAGGGGACGACAATGAACCAGCCCGCATCCGCCTATTTCATCGAGGACCGTCACGACCCCAACGAGACGCATACGCTTGCGGTGCTCGTGCAGAACGAGCCTGGCGTGCTCGCGCGCGTCATCGGCCTGTTCTCGGGGCGCGGCTACAACATCGAGAGCCTCACGGTCTCGGAGACCGAGGCTCAGAAGCACCTCTCTCGGATTACCATCGTCACTACGGGCACGCCGATGGTGATCGCGCAGATCAAGAACCAGCTCGACCGCATGATCCCGGTCTATCAGGTGGTCGACATGACCCAGACCAAGCGCTCGATCGAGCGCGAGCTGGCGATGGTGAAAGTGCGCGGACAGGGCGAGCATCGGGTCGAGGCGCTCCGGCTGGCGGATGCGTTCCGCGCCCGGGTGATCGACGCCACCACCGAGAGCTTTGTGTTCGAGATCACAGGCAATACGGACAAGATCAATCAATATATCGACCTGATGCGCCCGCTCGGCCTCGTCGAGGTGTCGCGCACCGGCGTTGCCGCGATCGGCCGCGGGCCTGAAGGGATGTGAGCCATGCTGGCGCGCGACTGGTACTACAACGAGCGGAACCGGATGGGGATCGAGCCCGCTGTGGCCTCGATCTACGACAACCATGACGATGCCGATCTGCGGGCGCGCGCCGCGCTGAAGATGCTCGGGGTCCAGCGCGGCTGGCGCATCGCCGATATCGGCTGCGGCAACGGCGTGCTCGCCACCGAAGCGGCGTTGATGGGCGCCGACGTCGACGCCATCGACATTTCGCCGGCAATGCTGGCGCTGGCCGAGATCTATGCCCGCGACCGCAAGGCACCGGTGCGCACCCAATCCGCCGGCCTGCTCAGCTTCGCCTACCGGCCCGAATCCTACGATCTCATCGTCAGCGAGTTCACGCTGCACCATCTGCCGGATTTCTGGAAGGCGGTGGCGATGTCGCGGATTTTTCGCGCCCTCAAGCCCGGAGCGACGTTTTATCTCCGTGACATTGTTTACTCATCGATGCCCGACGCGATCGAGCGTGACGTCGAGCAATGGGCCGACTTCCAGATCAAGAACCACGATTTCTCCCGCGAGGGCGTGGTAACCCACATGCGCGACGAATATTCCACCTTCGGCTGGGTGATGGAGCGGATGCTGACCGACGTCGGCTTCACCCTGGTCGCGGCCGACTATCACGCGCCGATGCACGGCACGTATCTGCTGCGGAAACCGAAAGCCGGCGAGCAAGGCTAGACCAGAACAATAAACAGGGCTGCACGACAAGGCAGAACCGAGAACAATGAAGCCGGCCGACATCCTCATCGCCGTCATGGTGGCGATCATCTGGGGGCTTGCCTTCGTGGCGAGCCGGATCGCGCTCGACGAGCTTTCGCCGGAGCTGATGACGGCGTTGCGCTTTACGATCGCCGCGGCACCGTGCCTGTTCATTCCGAAGCCGAAGGTCGCCTGGTCACTGCTGATCGCGATCAGCTTCACGTTGTTCCTCGGTCAGTTCCTGTCGCAGGCCTACGGCATCGCCCATGGCGTCCCGGTGGGCCTCACCTCCGTCGTCGTGCAGAGCCAGGCGCTGTTCACGATCGGCTTTGCCGCGATCCTATTTGGCGAACGTCCGACGCCGGTGCAGACGCTCGGCGTCGCCATCGCCGCGGTGGGCCTGCTGATGATTTGCGGCACCGTCGGTTACGATTTCAGCGTCGGAGCCTTCGCGGTTCTGATGATCTCCCCACTCAGTTTCGCAATCGGCAATCTCCTGCTTCGAGGCGCGCGCGGCGTGCCGATGTTCGACCTGTTCGCCTGGCTCTGCCTCACCTCGGCCGTGCCGCTGTTTGTGCTGGCGCTGCTCGCCAACGGGCCGGCATCGACATGGACGTCGCTGACGCACATGTCGCTCGCATCGGCGCTTTGCATGCTGATGCTCGGAGGCATCTCGACCAGCATCGCCTATTGGCTGTGGGGCCGCCTCTTGCGTGACTACCCGGCTGCGCAAGTGGTGCCGTTCGCGCTGCTGGTGCCGTTCGTGGGCTCGGCGGCCTCCAGCATCGTGTTCGGCGAACGGTTCGGCCCTCTGCGCCTCGCCGGCATGCTGACCGTGATCGGCGGCATCGCCGTGATGGTGCTGGCAAAGCGCCCGCAAGTTTTGCCGAAGACTGCGTGAGGTGATGATGACCTACTCGCTGTTCTACGCCTTCCTCGTCTTCATGGTCGTGATGTACTTCACGCCCGGGCCGAACAACATCATGCTGCTGTCCTCCGGCCTGACCTACGGCTTCCGGCGCACCATCCCGCACATCGTCGGCATCGTGCTCGGCTTCGCCTTCATGGTCGCCGCAGTCGGCCTCGGACTCGGCTCGGTGTTCCTGGCCTATCCGATCCTCCAGACCATCCTGAAATATGCCGGCGCCGCCTACCTGATTTACCTGGCTGCCGCGATCGCCATGGCCGGTCCGGCAAAGCCGGGCGAGGAGAATGGCCGCGGCCCCATGACCTTCTGGGGCGCGGCGATGTTCCAATGGATCAACGCCAAGGGCTGGGTCATCGTGATCGGCACCATCACCGCCTATGCGGCGATCGCCCAATTTCCGATCAACATCGCCATTCAGACTGTGATCAGCCTCGTCGTCGGCACGGTCTCGACCGTGGTCTGGGCCCTGTTCGGCTCCGCATTGCGGCCGGTCCTGACCTCCGAGCGGCTGGTCCGCGCCTTCAACATTCTGATGGCGATCCTGCTGCTGGCCTCCCTCTACCCCGTTTTCATGGATGCATGATGTCGCGGATTTCCATGCAGAAACGGGTTTCCCTCAGGGCTGAAAATGCTCTAGACAGCCCCCGAAATCCGCAAATTTCACCCTTCGGACACTGACCATTGGCCGATTTCGGCCCTGAACGAGGAAACGACCTATGCGTGTTTATTACGATCGCGACGCCGACCTGAACCTGATCAAGGGCAAGAAGGTCGCCATCGTCGGCTATGGCAGCCAGGGCCATGCCCATGCGCTCAATCTGAAGGATTCCGGCGTCAAGGAAGTCGCCATTGCGCTGCGCAAGGGTTCGGCCTCGGCCAAGAAGGCGGAAGCTGCCGGCTTCAAGGTGCTCGAAGTTGCGGACGCCGCCAAATGGGCCGACCTCGTCATGATGCTGACCCCGGACGAGCTCCAGGGCGACATCTATCGCGAGCACCTGCACGACAACATGAAGAAGGGCGCCGCCCTGGTGTTCGCCCACGGCCTCAACGTCCATTTCAACCTGCTCGATCCGCGTGCCGACCTCGACGTGCTGATGATCGCGCCGAAGGGCCCCGGCCACACCGTGCGCTCGGAATATCAGCGCGGCGGCGGCGTGCCCTGCCTGATCGCGATCGCCAAGGACGTCTCGGGCAACGCCCATGACCTCGGCCTGTCCTATGCTTCCGCCATCGGCGGCGGCCGTGCCGGCATCATCGAGACCACCTTCAAGGAAGAGTGCGAGACCGACCTGTTCGGCGAGCAGGTGGTGCTCTGCGGCGGCCTGGTCGAGCTGATCAAGGGCGGCTACGAGACCCTGGTCGAAGCCGGCTACGCGCCGGAGATGGCCTATTTCGAGTGCCTGCACGAAGTCAAGCTGATCGTCGACCTGATCTATGAAGGCGGCATCGCCAACATGAACTACTCGATCTCCAACACCGCCGAGTACGGCGAGTACGTCACCGGCCCGCGCATCATCACCGACGAGACCAAGAAGGAGATGCGCAAGGTTCTGGCCGACATCCAGGGCGGCAAGTTCGCCCGCGACTGGATGCTCGAGAACAAGGTCAACCAGACCTCGTTCAAGGCGACCCGCGCCAAGCTCGCGGCGCACCCGATCGAGGAAGTCGGCGCGAAGCTGCGCGACATGATGCCCTGGATCAAGAAGGGCGCGCTGGTCGACAAGAGCAAGAACTAAGCCGTTGTGCTCCGGACGCGCTCAGCACCTTGGTGATGCGCTGCTGATCCGGGGCCCGGCGCGGCTCCTGCGTCCCGGCTCTGCGCTCCGCTTCGCTGCGCTTGTCCGGGACACGAGCGCAACGAGCTTCGCTCGCCAAGCCAAATCGTGAACCTTTGCGGTTCTAATTCGAGCGAGATCGCAAACAGCGATCTCGCTCTTTTCGTCTTGCGCGAGACATTGCTGGGTCGTTCGAGCTCCATGCCGCACGCCCGCCGTCCCCGCGGTCCACGCCGGCGGTATCACCACGGCGAACGTCGCCATGGCCCTGATCGATGCTGCGCTGCAACTGAAAGCACGGAGCGGAGATCTCCGTCCGCGATGCTGCGCGCCGGTCCGCGGCGTCGTCCGCACTTGCCGAGCCGCGACGTCCCGAGCGTCGAGGATGGCGCAGGCGAAGCGGTGCTAGACCAGTTCATCGCCGGAATAGCGAAGCGCTGGGGCATGCGTCGCAGCCCACTAACAATAAGCGAAGGTCGGACCCCGCCGCGCGTTGCCTGTCCTTGACCGTTCCGTTACAGTTTTATGACACGGTGCAGGCTTCCGGCTGCTCCGGAGGCCTTGGCCGCTATCAGGCCGGCCAGGCTTGGCATCACCCCGCCGGACCAGAAGTTGCGTGTCGTCGATGGCGTCCGCGCCCAATCCAGGCCCTTCTGCCACCACCGCCGTGCTGGCGAGCGTCGCCGCACTCGGCATCTGGCGGCTGCTCGCGGTTGCGGCGCCGCATCTGGCCGCGCTCGCACTGATGTACGAGACCGAGACCGATTTCGGCTCGCGCCTGTCCTTCGCGCTGGCCTGGGGCATCCTCAACTTCTTCTGGATCGTGCTGCTGCGGCGGCCGGCGCTGTCGGGCGCGCTGTCGCTGACCATGGTCGTCGTGCTGGTGCTGCTGTCGCGGCTCAAGCACGACGTGGTGCAGATGACGGTCAACTTCATCGACCTGATGATGATCGACCGCGACACCGTAGCGTTCCTGTTCACGATCTTTCCGAATTTGCGCTGGTCGGTGATCCTGGCCGGTCTGGTCACGCTGCCGCTGATGTACGCGCTGTGGTGGCTCGATCCGTTCCGCATCCGCCGCCTGCCGGCGCTCGCCTGCAAACTCGCCTGCCTTGCCGCCCTGGTCGGCTATTCGCTCTATCACCCGGACGAGGCCTGGCGCGGCTATTACGACGACGGCTATCTCTCGAAATTCTTCCGCTCGGGCGTCACAGCCGTCTCCGACTTTGCGCGGTACGGCTTCATGGAGGCGGCTGCCTCGACCAACGAGCGGCTCAACATGCCGCTGGTCGATGCCTGCCACCCCGCGGGCCGCCGGCCCAACATCATCATGATCCATGATGAATCGAGCTTCGACATCCGCGCCGCGCAGGGCATCAAGGTGCCGCCGCGCTACGGCGACCATTTCAAATCGTGGGACGGCAAGCAGCGCACGTTCCTCGCCGAGAGTAATGGCGGCCCGAGCTGGTTCACCGAATACAACGTGCTCGCTGGGCTCTCCTCGCGTTCGTTTGGCCGCTTCGCCTATTTCGTCACGCGCATCGCCTCGAGCCGCGTCGAGCGCGGCCTGCCGCTGGCGCTGCGCCGCTGCGGTTATGACACGCTGTCGCTCTATCCCGCCCATGGCGGCTTCATGGCCGCGCGTAGCTTCCAGATGACGACGGGAATCGAGCGCTTCCTCGATTCCAAGGATCTCGGCGCCAAGGATGTCGAGCCCGACAGCTTCTTCTACGACAAGGCGCTGCAGCTGATCGGCCAGCAGCCGCCCAACAAGCCGCTGTTCACCTTCATCTATCTCGGTGCCAACCACTTCCCCTGGGAGACCCGCTTCCGCCCCGATCTGCTGCCGAACTGGCGCGCGCCGGGCAACGTGGCGTCCATCGACGAATATCTGCGCCGGCAGGCGATGAGCGCCGAGCAGTACAAGGCGTTCGTTGCCGGCTTGAAGAAGACCTTTCCCGGCGAGCCCTTCCTGATCGTGCGCTATGGCGATCATCAGCCGGAATTTGCGCCTGCTATCCTGGAGCCCGGGCTCGACGAGGGCGCGATCGGCAAGAAGCTCGACGCCTACGATCCGCGCCTCTACGCGACCTATTATGCGATCGACGCCGTCAATTTCGAGCCGGTTGGAAGCCAGGCCGTGATGGACACGATCGACGGCCCCTATCTGCCGCTGGTCATTCAGGAAGCCGCCGGCATCCCGCTCGACCCCTCCTTTGCCGAGCAGAAAGAGATCATGCTCCGCTGCAAGGGCATCTTCTACGGCTGCAAGGACGGCGCCGAGGCGCGGCGGCTGAACCGGCTGCTGATCGACGCGGGGATGATCCGGGGGCTGTAACCGGCTTATCGCTTGCCGACTTTTTCCCACAACCACTTCGCCACAGCATCGGGCGATGAATTCGCATCATTGCCGCTGGCGCGCAGGTTCGCTTCGCGCATGGTGGCGATGTCGATCTTGCCGAGCAATGGCTTGAGCGCCGCCTGCAGTCGCTCGTCGCCGGCGCGCTTCGGCGCGAGCAGCAGGATGGCATCGTAGGGCGGGATCGCGTTTTTGGGATCGTCGAGCGTTGTGAGCTCGTATTTGGCGATCAAGCCGTCGCTGGTGTAGCCGGCGATGACGTCGACCTCGCCGCTGGCGACGGCCGCATACATGAAGTCCGGTTGCATCTGGCGCTGGGCGCGGAACTGCAGCCCATAGGCCTTCTGCAGGGCGGCCCATTCGGGGCGCGAGAAGAATTCGTAGTCGCCCGCAATCGACAGCGTCGCAGCATGTGCGGCGAGATCGGCGATGGTTCGGATGCCGAGCGCCTCGGCGCGTCGTCTTGGCATCACCAGCGCATAGGCATTCTCGAAGCCGAGCTCGCCGAGCAGGGTGATGTTGTCCTTGGCGAGCGCGGTCTTCAATTCCGCCACCAGCTCGGCGCGTGGCCTCATGTCGGTGCGATGCAGCTGGTTGGCCCAGAGCGTGCCGGAATAATCGACATAGAGATCGATGTCGCCGGCCTTCAGCGCCCCGAATATGACGCTGGAGCCGAGCCCGGAGCGCGCCGTCCCGGACAGACCGGCGGCCTGGAGGCGGTCCCTCATCAACGCCGACAGCACATATTGCTCGGCGAAGGTTTTTGCGCCGACCACATAGCCTGACGACGAGCGACCCATCGTTGGCACCAGCGTAGCGGCGAGCAGCGCCGCGATTCCGACTGCGCCGAGGCCGCTGCGCACGCGGCTGCGGCGGCGCAGGCCGCTCTCGATGAGCCCAAGCAGCTGGTCGACCGCAAGCGCGAGCAGGGCGGAAGCCACGCAGCCGAACAGCACGAACACCCAGTTCTGGGTCTGGAGGCCGGCAAAAATGTAGTTGCCGAGGCTGGTCTGCCCGATCGGCGTCGACAGCGTCGCGGTGCCGATCACCCACACCGCCGCAGTGCGGATGCCGGCCATCATCACCGGCAGCGCGAGCGGCAGCTCGACGATGACAAGCGATTGCCGCGCGGTCATGCCGACGCCCTTCGCTGCCTCGATCAGCGCGGGATCGATGCCGTTGAGGCCGGTGATGCCGTTGCGCAGCACCGGCAGCATCGAATAGAGCGCCAGCGCCAGCATCGCCGGCAGGAAGCCGAACGCGGAGAAGGATACGCCGAACCAGGCCAGCGTGACGGAAGCCGCCAGCAGCAGCAGCGGATAGAAGAGTGCGAGCAGCGCCAGCCCGGGTACGGTCTGCACGATGCTGGCGAACGCGAGCAGGATGCCGCGCGGCGCCGGACGATTGCGCGTCAAAATCGCCAGCGGCAGGCTCACGGCGAGGCCAAGCGCGAGGGCGGCGAGGCTCACCCGCACGTGGTTGCCGAGGTAGTCAGGCAGATGCGACAGCGCCTCGCCCCAGCGTGGATCGGCGAAGAGGCTCATGCCTCACCGCCCATCGGGAGCAACGCATTCAGTCGCTCGACCTGGCGCCGCGGGGTGCGCAACAGCTCGAGCACGTAATCGTCGCTGCTGCTCGCGAGTTCGGCGGCCGTACCCTGTGCGAGCAATCCTCCGCCGCGCATCACCGCGATGCGGTCGGCGAGCAGGATCGCCTCGGTCATGTCATGGGTGATCATCACGGTGGTCAGGCCGAGCTTGCGGTGCAGCGCGCGATAGTCGTCACCGAGCGCGTCGCGGGTGAGGGGATCGAGCGCGCCGAACGGCTCGTCCATCAGCACGATGCGGGGTCTTGCGGCGAGCGCCCGCGCCACGCCGACGCGCTGGCGCTCGCCGCCGGAAAGGGCCTCCGGAAGGCGGTTGCGGTGAGCAGCCCGGTCGAGCTGCACGAGCTCCAACAGCTCGTCGACGCGCCCTCCGATTGTCGGAGCCGGCTCGCCGAGCAGCTTCGGTGTGATGCCGATATTGTCGGCGACGCTCAGATGCGGAAACAGCCCGCCGCTCTGGAAGACATAGCCGATCCGCCGCCGCAGCGCGACCGGATCGACATTCCGCACGTCCTCGCCTTCGACCGTGATGGTGCCGCTGTCGGCCTCGATCAGCCGGTTGGCCAGCCGCAGCAGCGTGGTCTTGCCCGAGCCCGAGCCGCCGACGATCGCCACAAACTCGCCCTCGGCGACGTCGAGCGACACATCGTTCACGGCCTTGAGTGAGCCGAAGCTCTTGGTGACCTTTTGATAGCTGATCGCCGGCTTGGCAGACATCGCAGGTGTGCTCTCTCTTCTCTTACCTCCCCTGGAGGGGGAGGGTCGATCGCGCGAAGCGCGAGCGGGGTGGGGTGATCTATCCACGTTGGCAGTGCATCTGTGGAAAGACCGTCACCCCACCCCGTCTCACATTTCGCTGCGCTCATGCGAGCCGACCCTCCCCCTCCAGGGGAGGGTAAGAGAGCGGCAGCACGGTATGCGTAGCACGCCCGGCGCCTCGATTGAACTTGGCCGCGTGAGCGGCTAAGGCATCGGCCTGAGTTCGGAGGAAGCACATGACGACGCCCACAGCAGTGGCGCTGGAAGATACCAAGGTTGCGTTCCGCCTGGGAGACGGGCGGGTCTACACGGCAGTGGAGAAGGCTCATCTCGCGGTGGCACAGGGCGAGTTCGTCGCCATTGTCGGGCCCACAGGGTGCGGAAAATCGACGCTGCTGAACGTCGCCGCCGGCCTGCTCAAGCCGGCCGCCGGCAGCGTCAGGATCTTCGACCAGCCGCTGGCGGGGTTGAATCGGGATGCCGGCTATTTGTTCCAGGCCGACGCGCTGTTCCCCTGGAAGACCGCGCTCGACAATGTCGCGATCGGGCTCGAGATCAAGGGCACGCCGCGCGCTGAAGCCGTGCCGCAGGCGCAGAAATGGCTGACCTCCGTCGGCCTCGGCGCTTTTGCGAACCGCTATCCGCACATGCTCTCCGGCGGGCAGCGCAAGCGCGTGGCGCTGGCGCAGGTGCTGATCCGCGATCCGAAGATCCTCTTGATGGACGAGCCGTTCGGGCCGCTCGATGCGCAGACGCGCCAGGTCATGGGCAATCTGCTGCTCGACCTGTGGAATGCCGACCGCAAGGCCGTGCTGTTCGTCACCCACGATCTGGAAGAGGCGATCGCGCTCGCCGACCGCGTCGTGATTATGTCGGCGGGACCGTCCTCGCGCATCATCGGCGACTGGCGCGTCAGCTTGGCCCGCCCGCGCGACATCTTCGAGGTGCGTCTCGACAAGGAATTCCACGCGCTCCATCGTGAGATCTGGAGCGTGCTGAAGGACGAGGTGATGAAGGGTTACGCGCAGTCCACCCAGGCGGCGGAGGCGGTCTGATGTCGCGCCCGACGCTGTTTGCGCTGCAGGTCCTGGTCGCGGTCGTCGGCATCGTGCTGTGGCAGGTGCTGTCGACCGTGCCCGTGTTCGGCAAGATCCTGCTGCCGCCGTTCTTCTTCTCCAACCCGTTCGACGTGTTCAGCCAGATCGTGAAATGGTTCGCCTCCGGCGTGATCTGGAAGCATCTCGGCATCACGCTTACGGAATCGATCCTCGCCTTCGTGATCGGATCGCTCGGCGGGGTCCTGGTCGGCTTCTGGTTCGCGCGCCAACCGCTGGTCGCCGCGGTGTTCGACCCCTATGTGAAGATGGTCAACGCACTGCCGCGTGTCGTGTTGGCGCCGATCTTCGCGCTGTGGCTCGGGCTCGGCATCTGGTCCAAGGTCGCGCTCGGCGTCACCTTGGTGTTCTTCATCGTGTTCTTCAACGTCTATCAGGGCGTCAAGGAGGTCAGCCGGACCGTGCTCGACAACGGACGCATGCTCGGGATGAGCGAGCGGCAGCTGATGCAGCATGTCTATTGGCCGTCGGCCCTGTCCTGGATGTTCTCCTCGCTGCACACCTCGGTCGGCTTCGCCGTGGTCGGCGCGGTGGTCGGCGAATATCTGGGATCGGCGGCCGGGCTCGGATACCTGATCCAGCAGGCCGAGGGCGTGTTCGACGTCGCCGGCGTGTTCGCCGGCATGTTCGTGCTGTCCGCCTTCGTCATCCTGATCGACTTCGGCGTCACGCTGGTGGAGCGGCGGCTCCTGGTGTGGCGGCCGACCGCGTTGGATGGGAGGGGCTAGGCGCGAGTTCACCTCTCCCGCAAGCAAGCGGGAGAGGTGAGCACAAGCTCAATCCAGCAGCTTGGTGTCGTCAGGGGCTTGCGGCGGCGTCTTGATCGCGATCGCCTTGACCTGGCCGCTGATCGGCTTGGTCCCGCCATGCGGCGTGCCCTTGGGGATGATGACGAGGTCGCCGGGCTTCACCGTCACCTCCTTGTCGCCAAGCCAGATCGTGCCGGTGCCGTCCAGGATGTATTGGATCTCGTTGGTGTTGGGATGCAGGTGCTTGGGCACGTTGCCGACCTGGATCGAGACGGTGGCGCCATCCGCGCTCGCGAACATCTTGGAGCGGTAGCCGACCGCGTTGGCGGGCCCGAGCGCATCGCCCTCCATCTCGCCGGTGTGAATGATCTGCGCGTTGATATTCTCGGCGGCGAGCGCCGGCCGGAGCAGGTGGGTGGCGCCGCATCCGGCGGCAAAGGCGGCGGCGATCGACAGGCTGGCTGCAAGGCGATTCATGGATGATCTCCCCATCAGGAATTGTTCTTGTTTGGGCATGCTATTGCGCCGAAGGGCTGATGGCCAGCCCGCTCAGGCAGTGCTTCTCAAGCCAGCCCCGCTGCTCTATGGTGCCGCCGGCCGAACGGAGGAAACCAATGAAGAACACGATTGCCAGGCTCGCGGGCGCGCTGCTCGCGCTGACGCTCACCACCTCGCTTGCCGCGGCGCAAAGCAAAGTCACCATCGCGGTCGGCGGCGGCTCCTGTCTATGTTATCTGCCGACGGTGCTGGCCAGGCAGCTCGGCGAATACGACAAGGCCGGCGTCAATGTCGAGCTGGTCGACCTCAAGGGCGGTTCGGACGCGCTGAAAGCCGTTCTCGGCGGCAGCGCCGACGTGGTCTCCGGCTATTTCGACCATTGCGTCAATCTCGCCGCCAAGAAGCAGGAGCTGCAGTCCTTCGTAGTCTATGACCGCTATCCCGGCCTCGTGCTGGTGGTCGCGCCCTCGCGCACCAACGACATCAAGTCGGTCAAGGATCTCGCCGGCAAGAAGGTCGGCGTCAGTGCGCCCGGCTCCTCCACCGACTTCTTCCTGAAATACATGCTCAAGAAGCACGGGCTCGATCCCACCAGCGCCGCCGTGATCGGCGTCGGCCTCGGCGCCACCGCGGTGGCCGCGATGGAGCAGGGCCAGATCGACGCGGCCGTGATGCTCGATCCGTCCGTGACCGTGCTGCAGGGCAGCCACAAGGATCTGCGCATTCTCTCGGACACCCGCACCCAGAAGGATACGCTGGAGACCTTCGGCGGCGAATATCCGGGCGGCGCGCTGTATTCGACCGCGGCCTGGGTCAACAGCCACGAGAAGGAGGCACAGGCCCTCACCAATGCGATCGTCGCCACGCTCGCCTGGATCCATTCGCATACGCCCGAGGAGATCATGGCGAAAATGCCGGAGGAGACCGTCGGCAAGAACAAGGACCTCTATCTCGCCGCACTGAAGAACACGATCCCGATGTATTCCGAGACCGGCAAGATGGACCCGAAGGGCGCCGACGCCGTGCTTGCGGTGTTCAGTGTCGGCTCGCCCGAGGTGGCGAACGCCAAGATCGACGTCAGCAAGACCTTCACCAACAAATTCGTCGAGCAGGCCAAGAAGACCACCGGGAGCGCCAAATAGCCGCCGCGAAGGCGTGGTATCAGGCGTCATGACGTCACCAATCATTCATCGCGTCACGACGCTTGATCTTGCGGTGCGGCCGATCGTGTGGCCGTTCGCCGAGGAACGGCGCGCCGAGATCGCGGCGCATTTCGCCGAGAAGCAGCGCGAGCGGCCGAAAATCTGGAACGGCCGCGTCCTGCTCGGGCGCGACGCCGTGTTCAGCGACGGTCATCTGACCGCGACCTATTTCGAGACCGATTTCGCAAGCTTCCTTGCCTGGCGCGACTGGAGCTTTCCCGACAAGGCCGTGTTCAACGGCTTTGGCATGGGCGCGTTGCGCGCCTCCGACGGCGCCTTCATCATGGGCGAGATGGCGCCCCACACCGCCAATGCGGGCCGCATCTATTTCCCCTCGGGAACGCCTGATCTCGACGACGTCAGGAACGGCGCGCTCGACATTCCCGGCAGCGTCGTCCGCGAGCTCGGGGAGGAGACCGGCCTGACCGCGGCCGACTATCGGATCGAGCCGGGCTGGCATTGCGTGGTCACCGGCCCCACGATCGCGATGCTGCAGGTCATCAACCTGGACATGCCGGGCGATGTGGCCCGCGCCCGGATCGAAGCCAACCTTGCGCGCGAGACCGAGCCGGAGCTGTCGGCCATTCATCTCGTGCGCGGGACCAGCGATCTCAGGCCGTCCATGCCGCGATTTGTCACGGCCTTCATCGAGCAGCAGTGCGCAGCGCGCTGACGCGCGAGGCTTGACATCGCCGCGCGCAGCCCATGTGATGGGCCGAAGAAATTGCACCAAGAATGCAATGCACAATGGTCCAGGGAGGTTTTGATGCGCCTGCGCATGGCTGCCCGCTTGGTACGTGGGCTGTTGGTCGCGATATCAGCGACGGGCTTGGCGGTGTCTGCCGAGGCCCAAGACAAGGCTCAAGAGAAGAAGCTCAAGATCGGCGTCATCTATGATCTGACGGGTCCGCTCGCCGGCGGCGGTTCGGAGCTGCAATATACCGGCGCAAGGATCATGCTGGATCAGTACAGCGCGAAGGACGTCGAAGGCTACAAGATCGAGGCGATCTATGCCGATGCTCAGAGCAAGCCGGATGTCGCCATCAATGAAGCGATCCGTTTGATCGAGCAGGAAAAGGTCGACATGCTGCTCGGCTTCTTCTCCTCGGCGCAATGCGTGCCGGTGGCGGCGCGCGTCGAGCAGCTGAAGAAGTTCATGTGGATCACGACCTGCATTTCGTCGGCGGTGCTGGAGAACAAGAACTACAAATATGTGTTTCGACCGCAGGCCTCCGGCGATCAGTTCGGCATGATGACGATGGACTTCATCGCGCAGAACGCGAAGGAAAAGTTGGGCAAGGACCCGAAGGACCTGCGGGTCGCCATCATCCACGAGGACGGCGCCTACGGCGTCGACGTTGCCAAAGGCAATGAGGCCGGTGCCAAGAAGGCTGGTTTCAACATCGTGCTCAGAGAGGGCTATTCGGCGACGGCACCGGATTTGTCTGCGCTGGTCACCAAGCTGAAGCGGGCCAAGCCGGATGTGGTCTTCCATACCGGCTATAATCCCGACATCACCCTGTTGCTCCGGCAAGCCCGCGAGCAGGGGCTGAAGTTCGGCGCACTGGTAGGACATGGCGCCGGCTACGGGGTCTATGAGAAGCTGAAGGAAGGCCTGGGCGCCGATGCCAACTACGTCTTCAACACCGATCCGATCTCGATCTGGCTCGCCAACCAGAAGACAATGGATCCGAAGCTGCCGCCGGTCATCAAGGCGGTTGGCGAGGAGTTCGACAAGCGCAAGCCGGGCGTCGCAATCCGTTCGGCCCATGTCGGCATGGCTGCGTCCAATACCTATTTGTTCCTCACCGACGTGCTGCCGCGCGCAATCAAGAAATATGGCGGCGTCGATCCCGACTCCCTGCGCAAGGCAGCACTGGACACCGACATACCCGAAGGCGGCACCATGCTCGGCTTCGGCGTCAAATTCCACGGCGAGGGCTCGCCAATGGCCGGCCAGAACGAGCGCTCGTTCCCGGTCGTGATCCAATACGTCGACGACAAGTCCTATGTGGTGTGGCCCAAGAGCCAGGCGCAGCGCGAGGCTGTGCTGCCGCTACCGAAGGGCACCACCTACAGCAACCAGTAGCGGAGTGCTCCGGTGTTGGAAGTCAGCGGACTGGTGAAGCGGTTTGGCGGCTTCACCGCCGTGAACAACGTGTCGTTCCGGGTCGACCAGGGCGAGATCCTCGGCCTGATCGGCCCCAACGGCTCGGGCAAGAGCACGATCTTCAACATGCTCTCCGGCACGCTGGCGCCGACCTCCGGATCGATCCTGTTCGCGGGGCACGAGATCGCGGGCCTTGCACCGCACCGGATCATCAACAGCGGCATCGGGCGGACCTTCCAGATCCCGCGGCCGTTCCGTCGCCTCAGCATTTTCGAGAACGTCGCGCTTGCCGGCTTTTACGGCCAGGGCCGCCACAGCCGCGCCAAGGCGGAGGAGGCGGCCGAGCGCTCGCTGGCGATGGTCGGCCTGCCGACCGACCGCCATGCCAGCGTCGATGGGCTCGGCGCAGCGGGGTTGAAGAAGCTCGAACTGGCGAAGGCGCTCGCCACCGCGCCAAAGCTATTGCTCGCCGACGAGAGTCTCGGCGGACTCGACGAGGCCGAGATGGATCAGGCCGCGGACATGCTGCGCAACATCCGCGACGAGCTCGGCATCACCATCATCTGGGTCGAGCACATCATGGGCGTGTTGATGCGCGTCGTCGACCGCGTCATGGTGCTCGATCACGGCGAGAAGATCTCGGAAGGCCTGCCAAGCGCGGTTGCGGGCGATCCGCGCGTCATCGAGGTCTATCTCGGCACCGATGCCGAGACCACGCAGGCCGCGGCCGCCGAAGCGCGCCGCCGCGCAGGGGGCTAGGCTATGCTGGAGCTTCGCGGCGTCAATGCCGGCTATGGTACCTTCCAGGCGCTGTTCGACGTCAATCTCGACGTGAAGGCCGGCGAAGCCGTGGGCGTCATCGGCCCCAACGGCGCCGGCAAGACCACCTTGATGCGCGTCATCTCCGGCCTGATCCGTCCCTCCCGCGGATCGATCAAGATGGAAGGCGTCGACGTCGTCGCGACCCCGCCGCACAAGATCGTCAGCCTCGGCATTGCGCATGTGCCGGAGAACCGGCGGCTATTTCCACAGCTGACGGTCGACGACAATCTCAAGATGGGCGCCTTCATGAAGGAGGCGCGGGACCACTACGCCGAGCGGCTGGAGGTGGTGTTCGACCTGTTTCCGCGCCTGAAGGAACGCCGTCACCAGATGGCCGGCACCATGTCCGGCGGCGAGCAGCAGATGTGCGCCATCGGCCGTGCGATGATGTCCAATCCAAAACTGTTGCTGCTCGACGAACCCTCGGCGGGGCTGGCGCCGGTGGTGGTGCAGCAGGTGTTCGAGCTGGTGAAGCGGATCCGCGCCAGCGGGCTGACGGTGCTGATCGTCGAGCAGAACGTGCAGCAGGTGCTGAAGGTGGTCGACCGCGCCTATCTGATCGAGGCGGGCACGATCCGCGCGTCCGGCACCTCGGCCGAGATGCTGGCGAGCGACACGGTCAAGGAAGCTTATCTCGGGGTGTGATGGGCATGCAGGCGTTCCTGGACGTATTCGACATCTACCTGCTGGAAGCCGTCATCAACGGCATCCTGCTCGGCGGCGTGCTGGCGCTGCTTGCGCTTGGGCTCAACCTGATCTTCGGCGTCATCGACGTGACCTGGATCTGCTACGCCGAGCTCGTCATGATCGGCATGTACGGCATGTATTTCATGGTGCAGTATTACGGCATCAGCTATTTCGTTGCTGCCCCGCTCACCATCCTGCTCGTCGCCGTGCTCGGCGCGGCGCTGCACTATCTGGTCATCGCGCCGCTTCTGACCGCACCTCCGATCAACCAGCTGCTCGCGACCGGCGGGGTGCTGTTCGTGCTGCAGAGCTTTGCCACCGTCGCCTTCGGCATCGACTTCCGCAATCTCGGCATCCGCCTGCCGGTGCTCGCCTTCGGCGACATGAATTTCAGCTATGCGCGGCTGCTCTCGTTCGTCGCCGCGCTGGTCGGCATGGTCGCGGTCTATCTGTTCATGACGCGCACCTTCACCGGCATTGCGATCCGCGCCATCTCGCAGGACCGGCAGATCATGGCGCTGATGGGCGTCGACACCAAGCGGATCTACCTGATCACGTCGGCGCTCGGCGGCGCGCTCGCCGGCCTCGCCGCTTGTCTCCTGGTGCTGCAATACGACGTGCATCCCTTCGTCGGCCTGTCCTTCGGGCCGATCACCTTCCTGATCTGCGTGCTCGGCGGCCTCGGCAATTTCATCGGCGGCTTCATCGCCGCCTTCGTGTTCGCCGAGATCATCTCGCTCGGCGGCCTGTTCTCCGACCTCGAATGGGGCTATGTGCTCGCCTTCGCGTTCTTCATCGTCATGATGTTCATCCGGCCCGCGGGCCTGCTTGCGAGGCGCCGATGATGGGGCAGGGACGGCTTGCGGCGTGGGGGATCGGACTGGCGGCGCTGGTCGCACTGCCCTTCGTCTATCGCGATCCCTATCATCTGCACATCCTGGTGCTGATCCTGATCTGGTCGTTCGCCTATACGTCCTGGTCGATGATGGGGCGGTTCGGCCTCGTCTCGCTCGGCCATGGCGGCTTCATGGGGATCGGCGCTTACGTCACCGCGCTGTTGTGGAATCACGCAGGTTTGTCGCCCTGGATCGGCATTCCCATCAGCATGTCGGCGGCCGGCGCGCTGGCAATGATCGTCGGCTATCCCTGCTTCCGCTTTCGCATCACCGGGCACTATTTCGTGCTGGTGACGCTGGCGCTGTCAGGCATCGTGCTCCAGGTCATCACCGCGACGCGCGACTATACCGGCGGCTCGCTCGGTTACACCCCGAACCGCGCGTCCGGCAACAAGCTGCTGGCGCTGCAATTCGACGACAAGACCACCTGGTACCTGATCGCGCTGGCAGTCTGGCTGTTTGGCATCGTGGTCTGGCACTGGGTCGACCGCAGCATGGCGCGCTATGCGCTGGAGGCGATCTCGGAGGACGAGGACGCCGCGGCCGCGGCCGGCGTCGACGTCACCGCCGAGAAGCTGAAGATCACGCTGCTCAGCGCGCTGATGACGGCGCTGGCGGGCGCGATCTACTGCCAGTACCAGATGTTCATCACCCCCGACACGGTCAGCGGCATCGCGGTCTCGCTGCAGATGGTGTTCGCCGCGATCGTCGGCGGGCTGTTCGTCTCGCTCGGCCCGACCGTCGGGGCCATCATCACCATCCTGCTGGCGGAAACGCTGCGCATCGGTTTCGGCACCAAGGCGGTCGGCTGGGACAACCTCGTCTACGGCGTGCTGCTCGTGCTGTTCATCATATTCCTTCCCAAGGGCATCCTTGGTAGCTTGCTCGACCGATTGAAGTTGCAACGCAAGGTGCCCCGCGCTCATGAGCAAAAAGCCGTCCAAGTCGCTCGCCCAGGAGCTTGACCGCTACATCAGGCCGTTCCGCTATGATGGCTCGGGCAAGTTTCACCTCAAGGATCACAAGACCGACGAGAAGGGCGATCTCGACAAGGAGAAGGCGCTCGCGATTCTCGACGCCAACAAGAAGCGGCTGATCGCGTTTCAGGAGAAGCTTTACGCGCAGGACCGCTGGTCGCTCCTGATCGTGTTCCAGGCGATGGATGCCGGCGGAAAGGACTCTGCGATCAAGGCGATCTTCGAGGGCATCAATCCGCAGGGCTGCGAAGTCACGGCATTCAAGGCGCCGAGCAGCAAGGAGCTCGACCACGACTTCCTCTGGCGTCATGCGGTCGCGCTGCCCGAGCGCGGCCATATCGGCATCTTCAACCGCTCGCATTACGAGGAATGCCTGGTAACGCGTGTGCATCCAGAGATTCTCGCGAAGGAGAAGCTGCCGCCCAGGCTCGTCACCAAGAACATCTGGAAGGAGCGGTTCGAGGACATCTCCGCCTTCGAGCGCTATCTCTGCCGCAACGGCACCGTGGTGCTGAAGTTCTTCCTCAACGTGTCCAAGGAAGAGCAGCGCGAGCGCTTCCTCGAGCGGCTGGAGGATCCGGCCAAGCAATGGAAGTTCTCCATGGACGACATCAAGGAGCGCGCGCTGTGGCCGCGCTACCAGGCGGTCTACCAGGACATCGTCCGGCACACGGCGACCTCCCATGCGCCATGGTACGTCGTGCCCGCCGACCACAAATGGTTCGCCCGCGTCGTGATCGGCTCGGTGATCAATGTCGAGCTGGAAAAGCTCGACCTGCGTTTCCCCCGTGCCGACAAGGCATCGCTGGAAGAGTTCAAGCAGGTGCGCAAGGCGCTGGAGAAAGAGGGGACGGGAGGCAAGAAGCGAGCAAAGTGACAGCCAGCGGGACCACCAATTGCAAGAACGTCAACTTCGCGCTCCAGGGCGGCGGCGCGCACGGCGCCTTCGTCTGGGGCGTGCTCGACCAGGTGCTCGAGGACGGCAGGCTCGCGATCGAGGCGATCAGCGCGACCAGTGCCGGCGCCATGAATGCGGTGGCGATGGCCTCCGGCATGGCGCATGGAGGCGCCGAGGCCGCGCGGGAGAGCCTGCACGCGTTCTGGTACGAAGTGTCGCGCATGGACATGGCGTACGACCTGATGTCGCCGCTGAACCAGTGGATCCAGGCCCTGAAGCTGCCGCCGGAATATCATCCGGTCCACGCATTCATCCACACGCTGACGCACACGCTGCCGCCGAACCTGCTCAATCCCTTTCATTTCAATCCGCTCCGCGCGCTGCTGCAGCGCGTGGTCGATTTCGACCGCCTCAATTCCTCGCCCGAGGCGCCGCAGCTGTTTCTCAACGCCACCAACGTCCGTACCGGCAAGATCAAGGTGTTCCAGAGCCCGCTTCTCACGGCGGAAACCGTGCTCGCGTCGGCCTGCCTGCCACCCTATTTCCAGGCCGTCGAGATCGATGGCGAGCATTATTGGGACGGCGGCTATCTCGGCAATCCCGCGATCTATCCGTTGATCTACCGCAAGGGCAGTCACGACGTCATCATCGTGCAGGTGACGGCAATCCGCCGCGACGAGCTGCCGGCCAGTGCCGCCGACGTCCTCCACCGTATCAACGAGATCAGCTTCAATTCGTCCTTGATGCGCGAGATGCGCGCGATCGCCTTCGCCACCCGGCTGATCGACGACGGCGAGCTCGACAGCAACAAGCACAGCCGCATGTACATGCATTGGATCGGCAACGACCAATTGATGTCGCAGCTCGGCACCGCCACGCAATTCCACCCCGAATGGAGCCTGTTGTGCCGCCTGCGCGACGAGGGCCGCGAGGCGGCGCGAGGCTGGCTGGCACGAAACTTCGACCAGATCGGAAAGGCCTCGACGGTCGACCTGGCGGACATGTTTCTCTAGGCTGCCGCCGGCCATCGGCAAAAATGTGCGAAAACAACCCCATGCACAGTAGCCGGCCATAGCAGAATCAATGGCTTGCGGGGGCCGCTCCTTTGTAATGCGGATTTTACGAAGCGGGTTTGACTCGTCGGGCAAAACAGGAGCATGATGCCACCATTCCCGCGGCCTTCTGAAATTCCTCACTTCGCGCGGAAGCGATTTGCACAGCGGGCCTTCCAGCGGAACTCGGGTCGTCAAATGTGATCGTCAGATCATTGATCCTGCTTGACAGTTTTGTGTCCCAGGAGGAGCATCATAGCGGTCGCAAACCAGCGACGCGCAACGTCCACCTCATGAGCAAGGGGAGGTCTATGACACCACCTCCGCAAATCCAGCCGCGTTAATTGCGATGGAGCTCGTTCGGACTATCGCATAGCGGCGGAAACCGCGAACGGCACGCCGGGACAAGGTTTAGCGGGCTGCATCAGTGAGGCAAAGCCCCTACCTTCCCGGCGCTGTATTTTGGTCACGTCGATCGTGTCGGATGGCCTTGAAGGCTGCGGCAACTCTTTGACATCCCGCCTTTCCTTATCCTCCTGTTCGATCTGCACAGGGGTCTGTGCGCGTAGGCCCGATGGAGTTTCGCCGGGGCGTCAGCTCGCGATCCTGCATTGCGGCAAATGCCAAGAGAATGTCGTCTCAAAGGCCAACTTCCGACACAGGCTGGGGGCGAATAGCTCCGATCCGACATGACGGATGTGCTTCGGCGGTGACGGCCACGACACCGCGGGCGCATTCATTTTTTCCAGGGAATCTGCGTGTCGCAAAAGCTTGTCCCGGCGCTTCTCGCCGCTCTTTTCCTCGCGATCTCGTCTCTCTCCTGCGCCCGTGCCGATGCGCCGGCCGCGGGCGGTGCCGCCGCGCTATCGCCTGACGAAGCCAGGCGTGCGTTGGACACGCTCCAGGACGACAAGAAGCGCGCGCAGATGATCGATACGCTCCGTGTGATCGCCAACGCATCGGGTCCGCAGCAGCCCGCGGCTGCCGCGCCCGAGCAGAAATCGCCGATCCCGCTGGCGGCCGATGGCCTCGGCGCGCAACTCCTGCTCACGGTGTCGGAGGAGATCCAGGAGATATCGAGCGAGATCGCCGGCATGGCACGGACGCTCACGCACTTTCCGGCCTTCTACTACTGGATCATGCGCACCGCGAACGATCCCGCGGCTTACAATCTCCTGATCGAGATCGCCTGGAAGCTGGCGCTGCTGCTGGGCTGCGCCCTCTCGGCCGAATGGGTCATCTTCCGCCTGATCCGCCGGCCGGTCGCGTTCCTGGAGGGACGGGTGCCGCAAACCGCGCGCCTGCCGGCCCAGGCGCTGCCGCTTGCCGATCCGCCATCATCGGTCGCGGATGTCACGCCCGAGCCGGAACTGCACAAGCGACGCCACAGTCTCGCGCGCGTCTGGCAGATCATGCTGCGTCTGCCCTTCGTGCTCGGGCGTTTCGTGCTCGAACTGCTTCCCGTGCTCGTCTTCGTCGCCGTCGCCACCGCGCTGCTCGGAACGGAGATCGGCGAGCCCGCGATTGTCCGTCTCGTGATCCTCGCCGTCGTCAACGCTTATGCGTTCTCGCGCGGGCTGATCTGCCTGGTCCGGGCGCTGGCGGGGCCGTTCGGGCTGTTTCCGGTGCGCGCGGAGACCGCGGCCTATATCGAGATCTGGGCGCGTCGCATCGTCGGCGTCGGCGTCTCCGGCATCGCCTTTGCCAATGTGGCGCTGCTGCTCGGCCTGCACCGCGCCGGCTACGCCGCGCTGCTGCGCATGGTGATGCTGGTCGTGCACCTCTTCGTCGCCGTCATCGTCCTGCAATGCCGCCGCCAAGTCGCCGATGCCATCCGCGCGCCGGCCGAGCGGCAGGGAATTGCGGCCCGTTTGCGCAACCGCATCGCCGGCGGCTGGCACTATCTTGCCATCGCGCTCGACCTCGCGCTCTGGGCGGTGTGGGCGCTGAACATCCGCAACGGCTATTCGCTGCTGCTGCAATATTTCGTCGGCACCATCGCGGTGGCGCTGATCACGCGTGTCGTCATCATGCTGACGCTGAGCCTGATCGATCGCGGCTTCCGCATCAAACCGGAGATCCTCCAGCGCTTTCCCGGCCTCGAGATCCGTGCCAACCGGTACCTGCCGCTGCTGCGCAGGATCGTATCCGGCGTGATCGCCTTCATCGGCTTCGTGGCGGTGCTCGAAGTCTGGGGCGTGGACGCGATCGTCTGGTTCTATGGCGGCCAGATCGGCAGCCGGCTGATCTCGGCCGTGGTGACCATCGGCCTCGCCGTGCTCATCGCAGCGGCCATCTGGGAAGCCAGCAACGCGCTCCTGGACCGCCAGATCAATACGCTGACGCGGGACGGGCACTATGCCCGCGCAGCGCGGCTGCGCACCTTCCAGCCGATGCTGCGCACCGCACTGCTGTGCCTAATCGCGACCGTCGTCGGCCTCACCGCGTTGAGCGAGATCGGCGTCAATGTCGCCCCGCTGCTGGCGGGCGCCGGCATCGTCGGCATCGCGATCGGCTTCGGCTCGCAGAAGCTGGTGCAGGATCTCATCACCGGCCTGTTCCTGTTGCTGGAGAATACGGTGCAGGTCGGCGACACCGTCAGCGTGTCGGGGCTGTCGGGCGTCGTCGAGAACGTCTCGATCCGCACCATCCGCCTGCGCGCCGGCGACGGCGCCGTGCACATCGTGCCGTTCAGCGCGGTCACCACCATCACCAATGCCAGCCGCGGCGCCGGCAATGCCTCGGTGAGCGTCAACGTCGCCTACAAGGAAGACACCGATCGCGCCGGCCAGATCCTCAAGGACATCGTCGACGAGATGCGCCGCGAAGCGGACTTCCGCGCGCTCATCCGCGGCGACCTCGAGCTGTGGGGCATCGACAAGGTCGACGGCGCGATGGTGTCGATCGTCGGCCAGATCCGCTGCACCGAGGCCGGCCGCTGGCCGGTGCAGCGCGAATTCAACCGTCGCATGAAGCTGCGCTTCCAGCAGAACGGCATCGAGGTCGCATCCGCGACGCAGACGATCCTGATGCATATCGCGCCGCCGGGAGATGGCGCCGCCAATCTGATGCCAAGGCGGGCAGCTGGATAAGTAGGCGATCGCATATCTGTTCTTGGCGGCGGTCTGAGTGCGCGCCTCGTCCTTCGAGACGGCGCTAGGCGCCTCCTCAGGATGAGGCTAATCGGCGTCGGTGCCCGTTGATCCTGATGTCGCGCACTCCGTCCTCATCCTGAGGGCCCGCCAACGGCGGGCGTCTCGAAGGATGGCTGCGGGCGAGAATAGGGGCCTCCATGGTTCGAGACGGCGCTGACGCGCCTCCTCACCATGAGGAGTTAGAGGCCTGCCGCGTTAACCTTTCGCGCGCAACTGCCAGTCGTTTGCGCAAGTCTCGCTGCGGTGCGAGATCACAATCGGTGCCGCGGTCTCTCGGTCCTTGATCTGGATGGAGCGCTGGCCGACAATGGCTGCGGTTCAATAAGAAACTCCTTGGGGGAATTCGTGAATAGACCTGCCCGGGTCGTTGCCCAATCGACGTCGTCCAATCCGCAGCAAGGCATGACGCTGCTGCGCGATCCCCTGCTCAACAAGGGCACCGCCTTCACGGAAGCGGAGCGCGAGACGCTCGGCCTGCGCGGCCTGTTGCCGCCATGCGTGCTGACGATGGAGACGCAGGCTCAGCGCGTGCTCACCAATTTGCGCACGCTGCCGACGGATCTGGAAAAATACGTCGCCCTGAACGCGCTGCATGACCGCAACGAGGCGCTGTTCTTCCGCGTCGTCGTCGACAATATCGACGAGATCCAGCCGATCATCTACACGCCGACGGTCGGGCTTGCCTGCCAGAAATACGGCCTGATCTTCCAGCGGCCGCGCGGCATGTTCATCTCCTCGCGCGACCGCGGCCAGATCGCCGAGATCCTGAAGAACTGGCCCTACCAGGCCAGGCTGATCGTCGTCACCGACGGCGAGCGCATTTTGGGACTTGGCGATCTCGGTGCCAACGGCATGGGTATCCCCGTCGGCAAGCTCTCGCTCTATTCCGCCTGCGCGGGCGTGCACCCCGAGCTGTGCCTGCCGATCGTGCTCGACGTCGGTACCAACAACGAAGAGCTGTTGAACGATCCCTATTATCTCGGCCTGTGCGAGCGGCGGCTGACGGGCGAGGCCTATGACAGCTTCGTCGACGAGTTCATGCAAGCTGCGCGCAAGACGTTTCCGGGCGTGCTGATCCAGTTCGAGGACTTCGCCAATCATTCGGCGTTCAAGCTGCTGCACAAATATCGCGACGAGGCCTGCGTCTTCAACGACGACATCCAGGGCACCGCGGCGGTGGCGCTCGCCGGCCTGTTCTCGGCCTTGCGCGTCTCCGGCGGCAAGCTGAAGGACCAGAAGATCCTGTTCCTCGGCGCGGGCGAGGCGGCGACCGGCATCGCCGATCTCGTGGTCTCCGCCATGATGGCGGAGGGGGCTTCCGAGGCGGAGGCGCTTCGCCGCAACTGGTTGGTGGATTCCCGCGGTCTCGTCGTTGCGGGGCGCGAAGGTCTGCATGGCCACAAGCTGCGCTATGCGCACACTGGCCAGGCGCCGATCGCCGACTTCCTCACCGCGATCAGGACGCTGAAGCCGACGGCGATCATCGGCGTCGCCGCGGTCGGCGGCGCCTTCACGCCCGATGTGCTCAAGGCGATGGCCGAGCTCAACCAGCAGCCGATCGTGTTCGCGCTCTCCAACCCGACCTCGAAGGCCGAGTGCTCGGCGGAGGACGCCTATCGCTACACCGAAGGGCGCGCGCTGTTCGCCTGCGGCAGCCCGTACGATCCGGTCAAGCTCAACGGCCGCAGTTTCGTGCCGCGCCAGGGCAACAATTCCTACATCTTCCCCGGCGTCGGCCTCGGCGTCATCGCCAGCGGCTCGCGCCTCGTGACCGACGAGATGTTCATGGCGGCGGCCCATGCGCTCGCCGATTGCGTCGGCAAGGAGGACCTCGCCCAGGGCAGCCTCTATCCGGCACTGCCGCGCATCCGCGAGGTCTCCGTCCGCATCGCGGCGGCGGTTGCGGACGTGGCCTATCAGCGCGGGCTCGCGGAGGGACCTGCGCCCAATGACGTAAAGGCGCTGGTGCAGTCGCAGATGTACGAGCCGACGTACTGAGGGCTGATGACTTTTGATTGACTCGATCTGGCGAACTGGCTCGGTCACCTCTCCCGCTTGCGGGAGAGGTCGGCGCACTTGCGCCGGGTGAGGGCTCTATCCTCTTGGGGAGTCCCACTGCGGAGACACCCTCACCCCGACCCTCTCCCGCAAGCGGGAGAGGGAGCGCACCGTCCGTCCACTCCCGACTCCCAGATAGGTTGACCCATCACCACCATCTCAGGTGGAATCGCCATTGTGCTCCGCGGCTGCATATGCGACAGTCTGTAGCGTTACAAGAATACTCAATCCGCAAGGTCAAATGCCATGGACGATCGCCTGCCTGAACTCGGCGACCTCGAGCGTGAGGTCATGCAACTGGTTTGGGCCGATGGTCCTGTCACGGCCGAGATCGTGCGTGAGCGGTTGTCGCGGCGTCTGAAGGAATCCACAGTGCGCACGGTGCTGCGCCGGCTGGAGGAAAAGGGCTATGTCAACCACACGGTGGACGGCCGCACTTACGTTTATCACGCCGCCGAACCCCGCGCGCGCGTTGCCGCCAAGGCGGTGCAGCGCATCGTCGACTGGTTCTGCAACGGCTCGATCGAGGAGGTCCTCGTCGGCATGGTGGACAACAAGATGCTCGACCAGCAGCAATTGCGCTCGCTGGCCGACCAGGTGGCGAAGGCGAAGAAAGCGAGGGGAGTGAAGAAAGAATGATCGCAACTCTGGCGGAGGCGGCGCTGCGCTCCTTTGTGCTGGGAGGCGTCGTCTGGTTCGGTCTCACCCTGTTCCGTGTGCGCAATCCGCACGTCCACATGACGGCGTGGGTCGTCGTGCTGATGGCCTCGCTCGCGATGCCGTTCGTGATGCACTGGCCGACGCTCACCATCGACCGGCTCCCCGTATCCGGCCCGGTGCCGGGCGAATCTTGGCCGGCCGACATCGCGATGCTGGAGACGTCGCAGCCGACCCTGCCGATCGCGCCGGGCGCCGTCGCTGCGCCGCCGGTTGCAAACGGCGTTCTGGTCGACTGGTGGCTGGTGGCGACGATCGTCTATGCCGGAATCGCCGGCCTGTTGCTGCTGCGGCTCGCCATCGGCCTCGGCCTGACCTGGCGCCTGATGCGTGCGGCGAAGCCGGTGAAAGCTGCGCAGCTGATCGATGCCGACATCCGTGTCAGCCGCGACGTCGGCGGTCCCGTCACCTTCGGCTCGACCATTCTGGTGCCGCCGCAATTTGCAGGCTGGGATGCGAAGAAGCGCCTCGCGGTGCTCGCCCATGAAAGCGCGCATGTCGCCAACCGCGATTTCTACGTCCTGTTGCTTGCCTCGCTCAATCGTGCGGTGTTCTGGTTCAGCCCGTTCTCCTGGTGGCAGCTCGCGCGCCTTGCCGAGCTCGCCGAGATCATCAGCGACGCGCAGGCGATCGAGGTGATCGACGACCGGCTGTCCTATGCGGAGATTCTGCTCGATTTTGCCAGCAGCGTGAAACCGCGCCCGGTGGAGCTTGCGATGGCGCGGGCCTCGACCGTGCGCGCCCGGGTCGAACGCATCATCGCGGTCGCCGCGTTGCCCGTCGCGGTCGGCTGGCGCAAGCGGTTGTGGATCGCGGCCGCGATCGTGCCGGCGGTGATCGTGTCGACCGGCATGATCGCCTATCGCACGCCGGACCCTGCGCCCGCTATCGCAGATGGCGGCGAGGTGCCGGCCCAGCATTACCGCCCCTTCGTCAATTTCTACGCCATGGGCCCGGCCTCGGTGTTCGCCATCTTCCGCGAAGGAGACGAGCTCTACGGCCAGGTGACCGGACAGCGGAAATTTCGCCTCTCGGTCGGCAGCGACGGCACCGCGTCATATGCGGCCTCGTCGGGCGAGATCACGTTCTCGGCTGATGCAGAGCGCCGCTCGGCGGAGCTGATGCTGCGCATGAACGGCCGCGACATTCGCGCGGTTCGTGTCGCGGAGATGCCGGCACCGGCTGCGGAGGCCGTGTCGCTCGATCAATATGTCGGCTGGTACCGGCTGGCGCCCAACCGCGTGCTCAGCGTCCGCCGCGACGGCGACGGTCTCTGGCTGCAGGAGACCGGGCAGGGCGCAACGCAGGTGCTAGCCGAGGGCACCGACGCCTTCTCGTTCCGCGGCGACCATCTCGTCATCTTCCTGCGCGACGAGCAGGCGAAGGTGTCGCGCGTGCTGGTGCAGAGCGCGGTTTTCGGTGCCCGCCTCGCGACCCGCGTCGATGCGGCGGTGGCGCAGGCCGTCGAGGCCGACTTCGCGCGCCGCCTCGCCAAGGTCTCCGACCGATTCAGGGAGCAGGTGCCGGTGGCCGGTAGCAAGGAGATGGTCTTGGCCGGCATCGAAGGCTTGCGCCACGGTACGCCGGACTATGATCGCATGAGCGCGCCGCTCGCGGCCAAGGTCCACCGCTATCTCGCCGAAATGCAAACGACGTTCGTGGCGCTCGGCACGGTGGAGTCGATCTTCTTCCGCGGCGTCGGCCCGGGCGGCTACGATATCTATGGCGCCAAGTTCGAGAACGGCACGGCTGAATTCCGCCTGCTGCTCGAGCCCGACGGCAAGGCCGGCGACGTCATCTTCCGGGCCGACGGCAATGACGAGCTCGGCGGCATCCTGCCTTGCTCGGAGGAGGCGAACGTGCGCGGCCGCGCCGGCACCTCGCCGATCCGGATCATGGTCTACAATGAGCTCGGCGAGGACATCCGAGTCTTCAATCTCGATGCCGACGGCAATCGCAAGAACCAGAGCCTCGTCAGGTCGAACATGAGCTGGGCGGCCACCACCACCGTGAACAATCCGTGGGTGATTGCCGACAAGTCGGGCCGGTGTCTCGAGGTCCTGATGCCGGGCCGGCAGACGCGCTTCCACAATGTCGAGGCGTCGAACCTCGGCGCAAAGCCGGGGCGAGCCGCGCGCCGCGCTGTTCCGATCGCCAATGGCGAGGAGATGCTGCGCCGTTACATCGCAGGCGTCGGCAAGGGACGGCCCGATTACGAACACATGACGCCGGAGGTCGCCGACCTCACGCGCCAGCAATTGCCGTTCGACCAGGCCATCCTGGCGCGGCTCGGCGAGCTGCGTGCGGTGTCGTTCCGCGGCGTCACCGCGCTCGACAGCGACATCTACATCGCCCAGTTCGCCAACGGCTCGGCGGAATGGCGGATCGGTGTCAGGAACGGCACCATCACCAAGATCGCTCTCGGGCCAAATTTTTAGGAGCGTTACGCCGTCCCTCGCGTCGGAGGGGCGGCTCCCGATCTCTTGAGGCGACGGCTCAATCGTCGCTTGCCCGGATGCATCCCAAGTGTTACGATTTGTAGCATTACAGTTCGTAGCCTCGCGCCGCGTGTCGGCAGGCTCGAGAAAATGGGCGCCGCCATGAGCAATTCTGGAAGGGCCGAGACTGTGCTTGCGCTGCAGCGCTTCGGCATGGGGCCGCGGCCGGGATCGATCGCTGCAATGGGCTCGGACCCGCGCGGCGCGTTGATCGCGGAGCTCGACCGGCCGCTCACGCTGACCGCCGCCGCTGGGCTTCCCACCAGCGCCAAGGCCTTCCGCACCGTGGCCGACGCCAACGCCCGCCGGACGGCGCGGGTCAAGCAGGCGCAGCAGCAGGCCAAAAAGCAGCAGATGGCGGCGGCCGCGCCGGCGATGTCGGAAGACCAGGCGCAAGGTCAGGTGCAAGACAAGGACGCCGCCGAGATGGCGGCCAAGCAGGCGGCCGACGCCGTTCCCGATCCCGGACGTCCGATGTATTTGCAGGAAGCCAAGCTGCGCACCGAAGCCGCGCTCGCCGCCGACATCGGTTTTGCCGAGCGGCTGGTGTGGTTCTGGTCCAACCATTTCTGCGTCTCGGCCAACAAGATCCAGAGCATGTCAGGCGCCTATGAGCGCGAAGCGGTTCGCGCCAATGCGCTCGGCCGTTTCGTCGATCTCCTGCTCGCCGTCGAAGGCCATCCGGCGATGCTGTTCTACCTCGACAATCTGGAATCGATGGGCGCGAACTCGATCGCCGGCATCAATCGCAGCCGCGGCCTCAACGAGAACATCGCGCGCGAGATCATGGAGCTGCACACGCTCGGTGTGCGCACCGGATACACCCAGGACGACGTGATCAGCTTCGCCAACGTCATGACCGGCTGGACGCTGGTGCCGCCGGGCGCCGATCCCCAGCACGGCGGCGAGTTCACCTTCAATCCGCGGCTGCACGAGCCCGGCGGCCAGACCGTGCTCGGCAAGCGCTACGAGCAGGAGGATGCCGAGCAGGGCCGCGCCGTGTTGCGCGACCTCGCCGCGCATCCGGCGACCTCAACCCACGTCGCGACCAAGCTGGCGCGGCACTTCGTCGCCGACGAGCCGCCGCCGGCTCTGGTCGAGCAGATGGCCAAGACCTTTCGCGACACCGAGGGCGACCTCAAGCAGGTCGCAATGGCGATGGTGTCGTCGGACGAGGCATGGCGTGGACCGCCGTCAAAGCTCAAGCGACCCGGCGAATGGGTCGTCGGCATGGTGCGCGCGGCCGGCATCACGGTCGTCGATCCCGTCCTCTACACCGGTGGCCAGCAGCTGCTCGGCGAACCGCTATGGCGTCCATCATCGCCCAAGGGCTATCCGGACGACGAGGCGAGCTGGATCGACGGGGTCGGCCGGCGGCTCGACGTCGCCAACAATGTTGCCGAGCGCATCACCGGCATGGCCGATCCGCAAGTCATCATCGAGGACGTCTTTGCATCGGAGATTGCGCCCGAGGTGAAGCAGGCGGTCGGCCGCGCCGAGAGCCGGCAGCAGGCGCTCGCGCTGCTGTTCATGTCGGCGGATTTTCAGAGGAGGTGAGCATGGGCGTCGATCGTCATCTGCCCACGCGGCGCGAGCTTCTGGCCGGCTCCGGGGCGCTGTTCGCCTGGAGCCAGATGCCGCGGATCGCGCGCGCGGAAGGGCGCGATCCGCGCCTGCTCGTCGTCATCCTGCGTGGCGCGCTCGATGGCCTCGGCGCGGTGGCGCCGGTCGGCGATCCCGACTGGGTCGCCCTGCGCGGCGATCGCGCGCTGCTGCTCGACGGCAAGCCGCCGGCGCTGCCGCTCGATTCCTTCTTCGCGCTCAATCCGGCGATGCCGAACCTGCATCGACTCTACAAGAGCGGCAAGGCCGCCATCGTCCACGCCACCGCGACGCCCTATCGCGAGCGCTCGCATTTCGACGGCCAGGACGTGCTGGAGAGCGGCTTCACCAGGCCCGGTGCGACCGCTTCGGGATGGCTCAACCGTGCGCTGCTGGCGATGGAGTCCGGCGGTCGGGTCGATCCGCGCGGCAGCCGTGCGCTCGGCATCGGCTCGGTGACGCCGCTGGTGGTGCGCGGCTCCGCGCCAGTGATGACCTGGGTGCCGCAAAAACTCCTGCCGGCGAGCCAGGATACGCAGAACCGCCTGCTCGACCTCTATCAGCACACCGACCCGAAGCTCGCGACCGTGCTGCAGGCGCGCATGAAGCTCGCCTCGCTCGACGGTGCGAGGGGTACGGGCGATCCGATGTCGGACGATCCTACGCTGGCGCCGCCGGGCATTGCGCGCGTGCGCGCCTATTTCACTGAAGCCGCCGGCACCGCCGCGCGCTATCTCGCCAAGCCCGACGGCCCGCGCGTCGGCGCGATGGGCTTCGTCGGCTGGGACACGCACATCGCCGAAGGCGCGGCCTCGGGCCAGCTCTACAATCTGCTCGGCGCGCTCGACGGCGCGTTCGCGGCAATCGAAAGCAACATGGGCGCGGTATGGCACGAAACCGTGGTCGCCGTCGTCACCGAGTTCGGCCGCACCGCGCGCATCAACGGCACGCAGGGGACGGACCATGGCACGGGCACGGTTGCCTTCCTCATCGGCGGCGGGCTCGCCGGCGGCCGCGTGATCGCGGATTGGCCGGGCCTGAAGGCGGCGCAACTGCTCGACGATCGCGATCTCAAGCCGACCACGGATCTGCGTGCCGTGCTGAAGGGCCTGCTCAGGGATCATCTGCGTGTCGAGGAGAAGATCCTCGCCGAGACGGTCTTCCCCGATAGCGCCGAAATCAAACCGATGGGAGGCCTCGTGGCCTAAAGAGCGATGTGCACATTGACGCAACGCGAACTTGATTTTCTTGCCAGTCTGAAGACCAGCTGGCGACAGCTCTATTGGCGTGAATTCGCGCGCATCCTTCGAGAGAGCGCGCAGTCGGGCTACGCCAGCGCCGAAATTTGCTCGGCGCCGCGACAGGGGTGACGGGAGACTTCGAATGCGGCGGCGCCAATTCCTTTCACTCCTCGGCGGAGCCGCACTCGCGCCGCTCTCTGCGTTGCCGGTCTACGCGAACCCGCCGGAAGGCTGCAGTGGTCCGCTTGAGCGGGGCGACGGCTGGCCGGTCGGCTCCGTCAACGACAACAGTCTCGTCAATCGCGAGGCGCTGTGCGGGATGGCGGATCGCCTCGTCTCCAGCGATGCCAACATCCATGCCGTGCTGGTCGCCCGCAATGGCAGGCTGGCGTTCGAGAGCTACTTCAAGGGAGCCGACGAAATTCCCGACCCGATCTACGGCCGCCGTGTGGAAACTCTCGCCTTCGATGCCGACACGCTGCACAACGTGAAGTCGGTCTCGAAGAGCGCTGCGTCACTCGCCGTCGGGATCGCGATCGATCGCGGGCTGATCCGCAGCGTCGACGAACCGATCTTCAGCTTCTTCCCCGAACTGTCCGACCTGCGGTCCCCCGAAAAGGATCGTATCCGGTTGGTGCACGCGCTGACCATGTCGATGGGCCTGAAGTGGATCGAGGCGACTCCTGCAACGGGCGACTACGACAACGACGAGTCGCGCATGCATATGGCATGGGATCCGTGTCGTTACGTTCTCGGTCTTCCCGTGACGGCCGCGCCGGGGCAGGAATTCTTCTATAACACCGGCGCACTCACTCTGGTGTCGGCCATCATCCGCAAGGCGACCGGACGTCCTCTCGATGAATTCGCGCGTGAGGCGTTGTTCGAGCCTTTGGGAATCACCAGCACGACGTGGGGTCGGTACCGTGGAGACACCGATGCGGGAGGAGGGTTGCGACTGCGGCCGCGCGACATGGCGAAGATCGGCCAGCTGGTCCTTGCGGGCGGCCGCTGGAACGGCCGCGGGATCGTTTCCAAGGCCTGGATCGACGCCTCGACTGCTGAGACGATCAAGGGGACGGACAATCAATCCTACGGATATCTGTGGTGGCTCGGCCAAGCGCGCGTCAACGACCGGAAGATCAACTGGATCGGTGCACTGGGGCGCGGCGGGCAGTCGATCCGCATCGTGCCGGAGCTCGATCTCGTCGTCGCCGTGACGGCGGGCTACTACCAGGACTACAGCCCGCAAGCGTTTCGATTGCAGTTCGGCGTTTTCAGGGACGTCTTGCGCGCGATCCCGCCTCCGGCCTGAGCCGCAGCTGCCGACTCCGACGGCGGGTTCTGTCCCGATTCAGGGCAGTCACTGTGGTGGAATCGTCACAGCTGGCGCGAAACGGCCGCGGCCTCAGAGCCGCTTTTGTTCCGACAAGGTTCTGCCCTCATTCCCCACGGAAACTCGGGGTTGTTCGGAGGGCGCATCATGTCTCGCATTGCAAGTGCCGAAACTGCCCGGATGTCGCTGGCTAGCTCGGGCCGGCTATTGCTCGCGGTCCTGGGGGCCGCATCGCTCGCCGCCTGCGCGCAATCGCCGGTCGGCCGTCAGAAAGCCGATCTGGCCGGAACGACCCGGCAAGCCGCGGTGGAGCGCCCGCACAGGGTGGCGGCGCTGCATCCACGCCCGATCAGCCGGGCGCGCAGCTCCGAGGGTAAGCAGACGGCTTCGCACGGTGTCGCCAGCTTCTATTCGGATACGGAGACCGCGAGCGGCGAGAAGTTCGACAAGAACGAATTGACCGCGGCGCATCCGACCCTGCCTTTCGGCACCAAGCTGCGCGTCACCGAGACCTCCTCCGGCCGCTTCGTCACGGTCAGGGTCAACGACCGCGGACCCTTCGTGCGCGGACGCGTGGTCGACATCTCGCCTTCCGCCGCCGAGGCGCTCGGCATGGTCGACAAGGGCATCACCAATGTCAGGCTCGAGGTCGTGCGATAGGGCACGCGTTGCGAACGATGCGGCGCGCTTAACCGGCTGTTAGCGGCTTTTCGAGCACCATGGCTGTCCGCACAATTCGGGGCTTTGGGGGAGGCGGCGCTTGAACACGATCCAGCATCTCGAAGATCAGGCTGCGCGCGCCGAGCGGCTCGCCAAACGGATCACCGATACGCTGACGATCGAAAAGCTGCTGACCTTCGCGGGCGAACGCCGCCGCGAGATCGAGGTCATCGCCGGCAAGCACCGCCGCAACTAAGTCCCGCGTTCCATGCTCCGATCGCATCCGGCCTCGCTGGAAGGCGCGGAACTTCTCCTTTTTCCCGGCGTCATTCCGGTGATGCAAGAAGGAGGAGGACATCATGGGTTTTGGACGAGGTGCTTTGCTTTGGTTGCTTGGCGTGCCGCTGCCGATCGTTCTGCTGCTGGCATTGTTCTGGCACCACTGAGGTGACGACACGAAAAGCGCCGCGGAAGCGGCGCTTTTTTGTTGGGTGCGATGTGCAGCGTTTGAGGTGCGAAGCGCCCTCAGCTATGGCTCTCGACGAAGTCGCTGAGATAGTCGGGCAACTCTATGCCATAGATGTCGCAGCGTGCCTTTATCGCGCCGGCGACCTCGGTCGAGATGTCCTTGATCCAGTGTTCGAGCGTGTTGAACGAGATCACCTTGACGGGATCGTTGAAGCAGCCGGCGACGAACTCGCCGATGGTGGCTTCGAGATCGCTGCGCTCGATGCGGATTTCAGTCGCAATGTCGAGACGGTCGACGACGACGAAGAGGGTTTGGTCCGCGCCATAGGGCACGACGGGAGATGCAACGCCAGCTTCAAGCATGTGAGGCGCTCACGAGTTGACTTCCGATCTCCGACAACGGGAAAAACCGGAAGAAGGTTCCTACGCACGTGCTTGTGAAGGCCGTCAGAGAAATTCCCGCCAGCGTGATAGCTCGATGACGTGTTCGGGGGAGAGAACGGCGGTAACCAGCGGCGGCTGCGGCGCCGTGCGGATCTCATAGAGATGCCGGGTCGCCGCCGGCTTTTGCATGAAGGCCGAGATGCATTGGTCGAGCGTCCCCTCGCTCACCTGGTAGGGCTCGCGGTCCGGTCGGCGCTGGTTGCCGAGTGACGGCCATTTATGCAGCGCCGCAAGCGCGCCGAAATCGACTTTTGACTCCGCAACAACGTCCCCCATCGGCCTGCCTCACGCAAAAGACGACCCCAGCACACGTGCTCGCGTGCCGGGGCCCATACACCTGTCGCTGCATCTCAATGCCACCAGCCCCAACGCGGCATCCGGGAAAAGGTTCCCGGCTCATCGGCTACGGCGCGGGGCTCAAGCGCTCGGGATCTTCGGAATTTGCAATATCCAGCCGACAAACGCCATTACGCGGGGATCTTTGGCCATTGCCGCGGGCCAGCGCACGATTTGAGCCTTGCTCGACGGCAAGTCCCACGATTGCGGAAGCACCCGTACCAGCCTGCCGTCCTTGAGCGCATCCTGGACCAGCAGCGAACGCGCGAGCACGATCCCGTTGCCGGCCAGGGCCGCGGCTATGGCGGTGGCTATCGTTGCAAAGCGTATCTCGGCGGGTGGCGGGCGGCCGAGGCCCAATCGTTCGAACCAGGAGGTCCACGACCATTCGACCCCGCGGTCTTCGCCGATCCGGCCCTTGTGCAGGAGCGGCAACGATTTGAGGCGCGTCACGTCGGTCAGTGGTTGCTGGCCAGGCAGCAGGCGTGGGTGGCAGACGGGGTAAACATGCTCGCGAACCAGCAAACGCTGCGTGGACGTTGGCCTCAAGCCCGCTGCTGGTTGCCACACCACCGCGACGTCAAGATCGGTCGACCTCGCATGTGCGTCGGCTTCACGTACGGCCAGCTCGACCGGTATGCCGGGATGTGCTTGCGCAAAATCGGGCAAGCGGCGCACGAGCCAATAGTCGGCAAGCGCTGCACCGACGCCGACTTTCAAGGCCGGAGGCGGAGCGGCGGCGCGACAAAGCGCACGAAAATCCGCCATCCTGTCGAGCAAACCGGCCAGCTCGTTCGAGAGGGCAATACCGGCGGGCGTGGCGCACAAGCCGCTCGGCTGCCGAATGAGGAGGGGCGTCCCGACGAAGTCCTCGAGCTTGCGGAGCCGATGGCTGACCGCGCTCTGCGTGAGCCCGAGCTCCGCGGAGGCGCGCGTGACGCTCGCATGTCTCAAGGCTGCCTCGAACGCAATCAGACCGTCGAAGGGAGGAAATGAACGCATTGCATCATCATGAAACATTTTCATGACGATGTGAATGCATTGCATTGGCGCAGGCCTCGCCCCGGCATGCATATCGGTACCTGACGCTTTCACGATGGGGCAACGATGATCACGCCTGAACCCCACATGCAGTCCCCACGTCGTTGGCACGACCTGCTGCCAGCGATGGTGCTCGGCATGGCGGCCTTTCTGACGCAATTCGACGTAACCGCGGTTGTTGTCGCGATGCCGGCCATGGCCGCCGAACTCGGTTTCGGCGGCGCTGCCTATGCCTGGGCGATGGATGCCTACAGCCTGGCATTTACCGGTGGGCTGCTCGCCGCGGGCGCGCTGGCCGACAAGTATGGACGCCGACGCGCTCTGCTTGGCGGCAACGTCGTGTTCCTGGTCGGATCGATCATTTGCGGCTTCGCGGCGGGCGGTCCGATGCTGTGGGGCGCGCGGGCAATTCAAGGCCTCGGCGCGTCGTTCGTTATCACCGGAGGCATTGCGCTGCTTGCGAGTGCCTATGTCCGGCCCGACGAGCGCGCCCGTGCCTTTGCGTTCATGGGCGTGCTCTCAGGCATCGCCATGGCGCTCGGTCCAGCGCTCGGGGGACTTGTCTCGGCCTGGTTCGGATGGCGCTGGATCTTCCTGGCCAATATCCCGCTTTGTCTGCTCACGCTTCTGGCCGTTCCGCGGCTGGTCGTAGAATCGCGTGATCCTGCCGGCCGCCCGCTGGACTGGAGCGGCGTCGTGCTTCTTACGTTTGCGCTGGGTATTGCGATCGAGAGCCTGCTGAGTGGAGGTGCAATGCCGGCCCGGATTGCAGCGGGCCTCGGGCTGAGCGCCTGTCTGCTCGCCATCTTCGTGATGCAGCAGCGGCGCCGGGCCGTGCCGATTTTCGACCCCGCTGTGTTCATTCGGCCGGTCATGGTCGGCATTTCCTCGCTGCTGATTGCTGTTTCCGTTGGATACTGGGCGGTTCTCGTCTATCTGCCTCCGTTCCTGAGCGCAGCGTTCGGTTGGTCAGGCCCGACCGTTGGCTTTGCAATGCTCTTCGCGACGTTGCCGATGCTTCTGCTGCCGCCCTATGGTGCTCGTCTCGCAACACGCTGGGGCTGGCGCCGGCTGTTCGCGACGGCGATGCTGGCGCTGCTGGCAGGCGATCTCATTCTGGTCCTGGCGGCGAGCGGCTGGCTCGCGAACGCGCAAGTCGTTCTCGCTGCGACGGCAACCGGAATGCTGTTGGCCGGGATTGGCGCAGTGCTGGCGCATCCGCAACTGTCGAGCGCTGTCGTTGCGTTGGTGCCTCCGGACCAAACGGGCATGGCCTCGGCGGTCACCGTGGTCATGCGGCAGGCCGGATTTGCGCTCGGCATCGCAATGCTCGGTGCGATCCTATCGGACGAAGCTACGGCTGCCGGTTACGCGTGGCCCTGGCTTGTTGCAGCGATTGGATCAGCAGGCGGCTTCATCGCCGCATCGATGTTGCTGCCTGACCATCAGCCGTAGCTGTATCTGGCAGATACAGCCCGGCTGCCGCGATGACATCAATCGCCACGCGGCCGGGAGAAGGGTCCCGGCCGCGCCGTTTCCGTTCAGCTCGCGGCGGCCGCGATCCTGCGCCCCGGGCTGTCATGCTCCTGGCTGCTCTCGCCGCGGCGGACCTCCGGCGGCAGCCCGGCAAAGCGCCGCAAGGCCTCCGCCATCTGCACCCGGCCCGACACGCCTGTGATCACCACGTCCACCATCGCAAAGGACGAGTGGAAGTGGCCGCGCGCCTTGAGCTGCTCGACCGGGACGCCGGCGGCCGCCATTGCCTCGGCATAGGCGATACCCTCGTCGCGCAGCGGATCGAACTCGCAGGTGACCACGAGGGCCGGCGGCAGGCCGGCGACCTTGCCGCGCAGCGGCGAGACCCGCGGATCGGTGCGGTCCGCCGGCGAGCAATACAGGTCCCAGAACCAGTACATCAGCGAGCGCGTCAGGAAGTAGGCGGTCCCATTTTCGTTGTAAGAGGGCCGATCGAAGCTGCAGTCGGTGACCGGACAGACCAGAAGCTGGCCGGCGATGGCAGGCCCGCCGCGGTCGCGCGCGAGCTGGCAGGTGACGGCTGCGATGTTGCCGCCGGCGCTCCAGCCGGCAACCAGCACCGGGCCCGGCTTGCCGCCGAGCTCGGCGGCGTGCTCGGCGATCCAGCGCGTGGCCGCATAGCCGTCTTCCGCCGCGGTCGGGAAGCGATGCTCCGGCGCGTGGCGATAGCCGACGCTGACGAACATCATGCCGGTCCGCCGCACCATGTCGCGGCAGAACGGCTCGTCCGACTGCTCGTCGCCGAGCACCCAGCCTCCGCCATGGAAATAGACCACGACAGGATGCGGTCCCGGCGTGGCCGGCTTGTAGACACGGTAGGGCAACGTACCGTCGGCGACGGGCAGGGTACCGTCGACGATCTCGCCGATTGGCCGCCCCGCAGGCCGGCCCTTGTTGAACTCGTTGACGAAGGCACGGGCGCCTTCCGCGCCCATCGACTCGATCGGCGGCAGGTTGAGCGAGGCGAGCAGGTTCAGCACCAGCCGCACGTCCGGCTGCAGGCGCACCACCTCGCCGTCATTGCATTGCGAAGCACCATCGGGGCCGGTGAGCTTGAAGCCGAGCATGCCGCGGCCGACGACCTCGTCGCAGATGCTGCGATAGGGGCCGACGCCGCCGGTATAAGGCATCAGCCCCTGCACCTTGCCGGGCACGTTGGCGCCGGTGTACCAGGTGTTGGCGAGCCGGTGCAGCGTCAGCGTCGAGCAGTCGGCCATGTGCCGGCCCCAGCCCTCCTGCGCCGTCGCAGTCGGCTCCATCGTGGTGAGGCCGGCATCGCGCAGCGCGGCAAGGCGATCGACCACCCAGTCGACATGCTGCTCGATCGACACCGCCATGTTCGACAGCACCGACGGGCTGCCGGGGCCGGTGATCATGAAGAAGTTCGGAAAGCCCTCGACCGTGAGGCCGAGATAGGTCTGCGGCCCCTGCGCCCAGACATCGGACAGCGACTTGCCGCCGCGGCCGGTGATCGGATGCACGGCACGGATCGCGCCGGTCATCGCATCGAAGCCGGTTGCGAACACGATGACGTCGAGGTCGAAGCTGCGGCCGCTCGTGGAGATGCCGCTCGCGGTGATCGCCTTGATCGGCTCCTTGCGCAGATTGACCAGCGTGACGTTCGGCCGGTTGTAGGTCGCGTAATAGTTGGTGTCGAGGCAGGGGCGTTTCGCACCGAACGGATGGTCGTCAGGCATCAGGGCCGCGGCGGTCTCGGGGTCCTTGACGGCGGCGCGGATCTTCTCGCGGATCAGGTCCTGGACGATCTTGTTGCCGTCGAGGTCCACGGCCTGGTCGGCCCAGAGCTGCGTCAGGATGTGGACGAGGTCGCCGGCGGCCCAGGCGCGCTCGAACCGCTCGCGACGCTCGGCATCGCTGAGCTGCCAGCTCACGACCGTCTGCTGCGGGTAGGGCACGCCGGCCATCGACTGCCGTGCCTGCTCGCGATAGGCCGCGCGGTCGCTCTGCAGCAGGCTCATGCGGTCCGCGGGCGCCGGGCCGTTATGCGCCGGCAATGCGAAATTCGGTGTGCGCTGGAAAACGGTCAGATGCGCGGCCTGCTCGGCGATCAGCGGAATCGACTGGATCGCCGAGGAGCCCGTGCCGATCACGGCGACGCGTTTTCCTGTGAGATCGACGCCGTCATGCGGCCAGCGTCCGGTGAAATAGACCTCGCCCTTGAAGTCCTTGACGCCGTCGATCTCCGGCGGCTTTGGCGCGGAGAGACAACCGGTCGCCATGATGTAATGGCGGCACGAGACCGGCGCGCCATTGTCGGTGGTGATGAGCCAGCGCTCCGCCGCTTCGTCCCATCTGGCTTCGGTGACCTTGGTCTTGAAACGGATATTGCGGCGCAGATCGTAGCGATCGGCGACGAAGCCGAGGTAGCGCAGGATCTCGGGCTGGGTCGCGTACTTTTCAGACCAGGTCCAGGCGGTCTCGAGCTCCGGATCGAATGTGTAGCTGTAGTCGATGGTCTGGATGTCGCAGCGCGCGCCCGGATAGCGGTTCCAATACCAGGTGCCGCCGACATCGCCGGCCTCGTCGAGCCCGACCGCCGAGAACCCTGCCTTGCGCAGGCGATGGAGAAGATAGAGGCCGGCAAATCCGGCGCCGACCACGGCGACATCGACCTTTTGAGCGGTTCCGCGCTCATCGGAGGCACGTGTGGCGACCATTGCGTCAGGCATGGTGTTCCTCCCGTAGGTTTTGTTTTGGCGGCAGGCTATCGCCGCAGGCTCAGCTTGTCATCAGAGCAAGTGCAATCTTAGGGTGGTCGTTTGCGGCGGCTTCGTGACCGCGCGAATGTTGCGGCACCACACGCACCGCGATGCACAATGGCCGTGATAGCCCGGGGTAATCAGCCATCATCCTTCTGTGTATGCTTGCGCTTACAAGCCACGCGTACCGCCCGGGCGTCATGACAGAGTTGAGTGAGCGAACCAAAGCGAACATGGACGTCGTTCTCGAGCAGACATGCCGGCAACTGCCGCATGGCGGCGATCACGACAGCCGCAGGTTCATCGCCGAGCGCCTGATCGAGGCGGCGCAATCCGGCCACTCCACGCTGGGCGAGCTCGGCATCGTCGCGCGCCGCGCGCTCTCGGAGCTGATCGGCAAAGGCGGTTAGGCGCAGGCGCGAGGCTTGCCTCGCCGACGGCTCCGGACATAACCTGCCGGAATCCTTCATCGAGATCGTTTCGAAGATGCGGGCCCTGCTTGCATTCGTTGCGGCTATCGCAGTCCTGTGTGGCCTCGGCGCGGCCGTCGCCCAGTCGGTCGGACAATTTCCATTCGCGCTGACGCGGGAAGGGCAGATGCTCGGCGCGGTGGAGGGCGAGGTGGCCTCGTTCAGGGGGCTGGCTTACGCGGCGCCGCCGGTCGGGGCGCTGCGCTGGCAACCGCCGCAGCCGACGACCGAAAGCTCGGAGATGCGCACCGCCTACGACTACGGCGCGCCGTGCCTTCAGCCGGCCTTGCCGGCGGCGAGCGAAGATTGCCTGACGCTGAACGTGTTCCGTCCTTTCGGGGTCGATGGCCCATTGCCGGTCATGGTGTTCATCCATGGCGGCGCGTTCGCCACGGGGACCGCGAACGATCCGCTGTTCGATGGCGCCAAGCTGGCGCAGGCGGGCCTCATTGTCGTCACCGTGAATTATCGCCTCGGCGCGCTCGGCTGGCTCACGTATCCCGCGCTGTCGGACGCCGGCTCCGGAAATTTCGGCCTGATGGACCAGGTCGCCGCGCTGCATTGGGTGCACGACAACATCGCGGCCTTCGGCGGTGATCCGGGCAACGTCACCCTGTTTGGCAGCGATGCAGGGGCGACATCGATCGCGCTGCTGATGCTGTCGGCGCCAGCGCGCGATCTCTTTCACAAGGCCATTCTGCAATCGGTGCCAGGCCGCGCGCGGCTGGGTTCGGCAGAAGAGGCCGAGGCGATCGGCCGGCTCTTCGTGGCCGCGCTCGGGCCGAAGACGGATCTGCACGCAGTCGAGCCGCGGCGCCTGCTGGCTGCCGAACAGCAATTGCTTGAGAAATCACCGCGCAGCTTTGCACCGATGATGGATGGACGTCTCCTGACCGAGGACCTCGCCGCAGGTTTTGCGGCCGGACGCCAAAGCCGCATTCCCTTGATCATCGGCTCGAACGACGACGAGACCGGCTCGCAGAACGAGACCGCGATCAAGGAGGAGCTTGCGCCGGGCACGAGTAGCGAGGAATTGCGCAAGCTCTATCCCGATCTCACCAGACCGTCGGATCTCGCGGCAAAAGTCTACACCGACAAGGTCTTCTCCGAGCCGGTGCGGCTGCTGGCCCGCCTGCACGCGGCAAGCGGCGCGCCGACCTTTCGTTACCGCTTCGCCTATATGCCGGAAGCGCGCCGCGCCAATCCGGACGCCGGCCACGGGCGCGAGCTGCAGTTCATCTTCGGCGCGGAAGGCGTGCCCGGTGCGGGCATCCTGTCGCGGCGCGACCGCGAGGTCGCAAGCCGCTTGCGCGCCTACTGGATCAATTTCGCCAGAAGCGGCGATCCCAATGGCCCTGACCTCAATGGTCCCGTCCTGCCGCGCTGGGACGCGGCGGGCGGCGATCGCCTGCTGCTGATCACGAACGACGGCATCGCGAGCGGCGACGATCCGATCGCGGAGCGTCTCGACCGGCTGGCAAATGAGGGCAGGAGATGATCGGATTTAAGCCGCGAGCTCGACGCGCGGCGCCGGGCTGAGCCGGTCTTCCTCCAGGTAATCTATCGCGCCGTCCTTCTCGACGGCATAGAATTGCAGGCCATCCCGCGACTTGAAGGCGGCGCGGACGACACCGCGGCGGCCCTTATCACTGTTGACGACGTCCCCCAGCGCAAACTTCCTCATCGCACGTCTCACTTGTCTTCAAGCCGACTGCTTCGGCCCCGCCGGGGATTCTGGGCGGCAAATCGTTAACGACTTGCTAACCATGCTGCTTTGCCTATGCTCACCGCCAATCGTGCGGACCGTAAGCACGCGCCTGTTGTCAACGAGACGAGCCCGATGACGCGATTTCCGACCCTGTTCCTGTCGCATGGCGGCGGCCCCTGGCCTTTCATGGAGGACAGGCGGGTGCAATATGCCAAGACCGCCGAGGCGTTCGCGAACTTGCCGCAGCTTCTGCCCGAGAGGCCGAAGGCCGTGCTGGTCATCACCGGTCACTGGGAAGCCGACGCGTTCACTGTGTCGACCTCGCCGCACCCGCCGATGGTCTACGACTATTACGGTTTCCCCGAGCATACCTACCAACTCAAATATCCCGCGCCGGGCAAGCCCGAGCTTGCCGCGCAAGTGAAGGCTCTGCTCACGCATGCCGGCCTCGATTGCCGCGAAGATCCCGATCAGGGTTTTGATCACGGCACGTTCGTTCCGCTCGGGCTGATGTATCCGAACGCCGACATGCCGATCGTGCTGCTGTCGCTGAAGTCCAGCTATGACGCCGCCGAGCACGTCAAGGTGGGGCAGGCGATCGCATCCTTGCGCGACGAAGGCATCCTGATCGTCGGCAGCGGGCTGACCTATCACAACATGCGCGGCTTCAACCGTCCGGAGTCCAAGCCCGTCTCGTATGATTTCGAAGCCTATCTGAACGAGGCGATCAGCAACCCCGATGCGGCGCGCCGCAACGCGATGCTGGTCGATTGGGAGAATGCGCCGAGCGCACGCCTTGCGCATCCGCGCGAGGATCATCTGCTGCCGCTGATGGTGGCGGCCGGTGCGGCCGGATGCGACGTCGGACGCCGCGTCTTCGTCGACGAGGTCGCGCAGGTGGCGATGGCGTCGTATGTGTTTGGGTGACTCGTAGGGTGGATTGCGCGAAGCGCAGTCCGCTGGCGTAATCCACCGTCGTGCCGCAGCAAAGGTGGCGGATTACGCCTTCGGCTGATCCGCCCTACGCGTCGCGCAGCCTCACCCGTATCGCAGCTTCATCACCAGGATGCCGCCGGCGAGCAGCATGGTGACGGCGTTCGCGGCGACCAGCGGGGCGTCACCCGAGAGCAGGCCGTAGATCAGCCAGAGCGCGAGGCCCAGCATCAGGACCAGGAACATGCCGAGCGAGATGTCGCCGGTGGAACGGGTCTTCCAGACCTTGATGACTTGCGGCGCATAGGCCGCAGTGGTGCAGGTGGCAGCGGCAAAGCCGAGCAGCTTGATGGCAAGGGATTCCATGCCGGCCCCTATAGCATGGATTCGATGACGGACATCTGCTAGGCGCGATGGGATGCCATGAGATTGCGGTAGAGCGCGGCATATTCGCCCGCCCGGTTGCGCCAGGAGACGTCGGTGGCAAGGCCGCTGCGTTGCAGCCGGCGCCAGGTCAGCTTGTCGTGGAAGGCAATGTTGGCCTTGCGCAGCGTGCCGGCGAGGGCGTCCGCCTTCACGGGGCCAAACTTGAAGCCGGTGGCATCGTGGCCGGACGTGTCGGCCTCCCCGATATCGACGATGGTGTCTTCGAGGCCGCCGACGCGGGAGACGATCGGCACCGCGCCATAGCGCAGCGCGCAGAGCTGGGTCAGGCCGCACGGCTCGAAGCGCGACGGCACGATCAGCGCGTCCGAACCGGCCTGGATCAGATGCGCCAGGATCTCGTCATAGCCGATCACGACGCCGATCCGGCCGGGATTGGCGCGGGCCGCGGCCTGATAGCGATCCTGCAGATCGCGGTCGCCGCTGCCGAGCAGGGCGAGCTGCATGCCTTCGCGCAGGATGGTCGGGATGGCTTCCAGCAGGAGATCGAGCCCCTTCTGCCAGGACAGCCGGCTGATGACGCCGAGCAGCGGCGCTTCGTCAGAGGTATCGAGGTTGAACTGCTGTTGCAGCACCGCCTTGTTGGCGGCCCGAAACGTCAGGTCCTCGGCGCCGAAGCGATAGGCGATGTGCGGATCGGCTTGCGGATTCCAGACCTCGGTGTCGATGCCGTTGAGGATGCCGCTCAGCACGTCCGATCGTTCACGGAGCAGACCGCCGAGCCCCATGCCGCCTTCGTCGCTCTGGATTTCCTTCGCGTAGGTCGGCGATACCGTGGTGATGCGATCGGCAAGTCGCAAGCCGGCCTTCAAGAAGCTGATGCCGCCAAAATATTCCAGTTCGTTGACGTTGAAGGCGTGCCAGGGCAGGCCGATCGATCCGATCAGCTCAGGGGCGAACTTGCCCTGATAGGCCATGTTGTGAATGGTCATCACGGTGCCGGGCCGCGGACGATTGTCGTAATGCAAATAGGCCGGCGCAAGCCCCGCCTGCCAATCGTGGGCGTGCACCACGTCGGGCACGAAGGCCGGCACGAGGCCGAGGCCGATATCGGCCGCCACGCGCGACAGCGCGGCGAAGCGCACGCCGTTGTCCGCCCAGTCGACGCCGTCGCTTGTGACATAGGGGTTGCCCGGCCGTGCATAGAGATGCGGCACGTCCAGCACGAACAGGTCGAGCCCGGCATGCGAGCCCGCCAGCAGCCGTCCGGGGCCGCCGAAATAATCCGGCCAGCGCTGCAGCTCCTCCGTGCCCGAGATCAGGCGCATCACCTCGGGATAGCCCGGCAGCAAGGTGCGCATCTCGACGCCATGCGTCTTCAGCGCAACCGGCAGCGCGCCGGCGACATCTGCGAGGCCACCGGTCTTGACGAGGGGATAGACTTCAGAGGCGACCGCGAGGACGCGAACAGGCATCATGTATTGAGCCTGTCGATCATCGGCTGCGTGATCAGCGAGATGCCCTGCTCGGTGGTGCGAAAGCGCTTTCCGTCGACCTCGGGATCCTCGCCGACGACGAGCCCTTCCGGGATCTCGACGCCGCGGTCGATCACGACGTTCCTCAAGCGGGCGCCGCGGCCGACACTCACGTAAGGCATGATGACGGCGTTCTCGACGTTGGCGTAGGAATTGATGCGCACGCCGGTGAACAGCAGCGAGCGGCGCAGCGAGGCGCCGGAGATGATGCAGCCGCCTGAGACCAGCGAGCTCACCGCCTGGCCGCGCCGGCTCTCCTCGTCGTGGACGAATTTCGCCGGCGGGGTAATCTCCGCATACGACCAGATCGGCCAGGCGCGGTCGAACAGGTCGAGCTCGGGCACCACGTCGGTGAGGTCGATATTGGCGGCCCAATAGGCGTCGACCGTGCCGACGTCGCGCCAATAGGCGCGGGTGTCGCTGCCGGAACGAACGCAGGAGGTCGAGTACTGGTGCGCCATCGCGCGGCCGTTCTTGACGAGGTAGGGAATGATGTCCTTGCCGAAATCGTGGTTCGAGTTCGGATCCTCTGCGTCGCGCTTGAGCTGGTCGAACAGGAACTTCGCGTCGAACACGTAGATGCCCATGCTGGCGAGCGAGACGTCCGGCTTGCCCGGCATCGGCGGCGGATCTTTCGGCTTCTCCAGGAACTCCTGAATCCAGCCGTTCTCATCGACATGCATGATGCCGAAGCCGGAGGATTCCGTCCGCGGCATTTCGAGGCAGCCGACGGTGACGTCGGCGCCGCTCTCGACATGCTGGCGCAGCATCACCTCGTAGTCCATTTTGTAGATGTGGTCCCCGGCCAGCACCACGATGAAGCGGCAGGCGTGGGATTCGATGATGTCGATGTTCTGGTACACCGCGTCTGCCGTGCCGACATACCACATGGTCTCGGAGACGCGCTGGCTGGCGGGGAGGATGTCAAAACTCTCGTTGCGTTCGGGGCGGAAGAAGTTCCAGCCCATCTGAAGGTGCCGGATCAGGCTGTGCGCCTTGTATTGGGTCGCCACCGCGATGCGGCGGATGCCGGAGTTCACCGCGTTCGACAGCGCGAAATCGATGATGCGGGACTTGCCGCCGAAGTAGACCGCCGGCTTGGCGCGGCGGTCGGTCAGCTCCAGCAGACGGCTGCCGCGTCCTCCGGCCAAGACAAATGCCAGCGCTTGACGGGCAAGCGGCTCGGGTCTCGCGGCACTCATGTGATCCTCCCACAACTCTGGCGCTCGCCAGAAGCCTCCCCGGCCGCGCACCTTGGAACCGATAGTAATGGTACGAATAGTAAATCGTGAAGGTGGTTGTTGGTTGCGAATGCACGGGAAGCTTAATGCTTTGCCGGGCGATCGGGCCTCAACCACCGTCGTGCGGGTGTCACAGGCGACGACGTCGCCCGGCACCGGGTTGATCAGAACGGAGGCAAGCGTCTTGTGCGGTGCACGCAAGCTCCAGGCTTTGAAATTCTACGCTTTGACTTGGCGCAAGGATGCCCGATCATGGCGCTGCGATCCTTTTCCAAGCGAAAGGACAGACAGGGAGTAAGACGATGAGGATCTGGAAGACGGCAATTGCCTGTTCGCTGGCCGGCGCGGTCGTGGCGGCCCAGATCGGGCAGGCCAATGCGGCCCCGATGCCGACCAATGTCGCGGCGATGAAGGCTGCGGCCGGCGACAACGTCGCGCAGGTGCATTGGCGTGGCGGCGGATGGGGCTGGGGTCTTGGCGGTCTCGCGGCCGGCGCGATCATCGGCAGCGCCATCGCCGCGGGGTCTCCTTACGGCTATTACGGCTACGGCGGCCCCTATTACGGCGGCTACGGCTACGGATATCCGGGCTACGGCTATGGTTACGCCCCGGCCTATTACGGCGGCTACGGCTACGCCCCGGTCTATCCGCGATATTATCGGCCCTATCGCCCGTACTACAGCTATGGCTACTACCGGCCGTACCGCGTCTATCGCCGCCACTATTACCGCGGATATTGGTGAGACCGCACGGCTAGAACGTGAGCCACACGATCAGGCTCATGCACGCAGCATGCATGAGCACGATCGCGGCGAGATGCAATGGGCCGGGCTTGAGGCGAAGCCGGTGCATCCCACCGCCTCCGCCTAATTCGATCCCGCGGCCGCAGCCGTGAAGCTGCGGTCGACGGCTTTGCTGACGTCGAGCTTCTTCGGCAGGATGCGGTAACGCGTCGAGCGGTCCGAGGCTTCCTGCACCTCCTTGACCACGTTCTCGTCGATCACGATCGGGCTGGTGCGCTGCGCGGTGTAGGCCGACAGCAGCACGTCCTCCGGCAGTTTGGTCAATTCGGCCGTGTTCCTGGCGTATTCGGCAACATGGTCCAGCGACCACAGCCGCGCCTTGTTCAAGCGCTGCACGAGATCCTGCACCGCCGCGCGCTTGGTGGCGATGGCGTTGTCGGAGGCGACGATGAAGGTGATGGTCGGCGTCAGCCCTTCGCCGTCGGCGATGACGCGGGCCTTGTCCTTCAACCTCGCGAACGAGACGTAGGGCTCCCACACCGCCCAGGCGTCGATCGAGCCGGCGAGCAGCGCGATCTTGGCATCGACCGGGCCGAGCGGCGCGAAGGTCGCGTCCTCCAGCTTGATCGCTGCCTTCTCCAGCGTCGCGTCGATCAGGAACTGGCCCCAGCCGCCGCGTGTGCCGGCGAGCCGCTTGCCCTTGAGGTCGGCGGCCGATTTGATCGGCGAATCCTGGCGCACCAGGATGGCCTGCGTCTTCGCCTCCGAGCGCGTGCCGCCGACCGCCTTGATCGGCGCGCCGGCGGCGTAGACCGACAGGAACGAGAGATCGCCGGTGTAGCCGACGTCGAGCGCGCCGGCATTGAGCGCTTCAAGGATCGGCGCGGCCGCCGGGAATTCCGACCACTCGATCTTGTAGGGCAGGTCCTTCGCATAGCCGGAGATTTCGAGCAGCGAGCGATTGCCGCCTTTCTGGTCGCCGACGCGCAGCACGATGGTGTCGGCGGCGAGCGATGCGGCAGCTGACGATAGCATGATGGCGGCGGCGAGCAGCGATGTGGCGAGCCGGCGCGTGATGGAATGGTCGTGAGAGTTGATGCTCATTGGATCCGTCTTGTTGCGTCGCTCACGATGCGTGAGCGGACGATGCAGCGAGACGCTCGAGTCTATGAGCGCGCGGTACGCCGTCAATGAAATGGCCAACCGTATTGTGCGTGCTTCAGGCAATGACGTTTCAGCGGGACGTCGCTTTCGAGAATGCGCAGCGTGCGCGGCCGAAGCTGCACAGGGCTGCGGCAGCCGATGGGGTCGCGGTTTACCTTGCGTGCCGATGCATCCGCGAAAATCCTTTCATCGCTGCCGCATGCGCGGGTGGAGAGAATGACCTCCCTTCGCGCAACATTCGAAAATCCATTTCATTGACGATGCAGCGAACGCGCCGCATGATTTGCGCATCGCATCAACGCGGCGCGGGAAGCGCCGACGGAACAATTTTCTCTCAACGCAGCTCCGCACGGAACATGCGCAACGCGACCCGTTGCGCACACGGCGGAGCCGTGCCAGCAGGAGCCAGGGGCAGATGACCAACGACAACGAGCGCAGCGGATCGAAACTCGACCGGCGCCACCTGCTTCAGGCAGGGCTCGCCGCCGCCTTCGCGGCGCCGCTCGGCGCGCTGGGCGCGCAGGCTTTTGCGCCGCGCGGCATCGCGCCGGGGATCGACCTTTCCGAGTTTCCGCTGTGCCGCACGGCCTCCGACGCGCCCGCGCTCACCGGCGCGCCGCGCAAGCTGAAGCTGTCGTGGAATGCCGGCGCCGTCTGTCTCGCGCCGGTGCCGGTCGCGATCGAGCACGGCTTCTTCCAGAAGCACAATCTCGACGTCGAGCTCGTCAACTATTCCGGTTCGACCGACCAGCTGCTCGAGGCCATCGCGACGGGCAAGAGCGATGCCGGTCTCGGCATGGCGCTGCGCTGGCTGAAGCCGCTGGAGCAGGGGTTCGACGTCAAGATCGCCGCCGGCACCCATGGCGGCTGCATGCGCGTGCTGTCGCGCACGGATTCCGGCGTCTCGAAGCTTGCCGACCTCAAGGGCAAGATCGTCGCGGTCGGCGATCTCGCAGGGCCCGACAAGAACTTCTTCTCGATCCAGCTGGCCAAGCTCGGCATCGATCCGGTCAAGGACGTTGATTGGCGCGCTTATCCCGGCAACCTGCTCAATGTCGCGGTGGAGAAGGGCGAGGTGCAGGCGTTCCTGTCGTCCGACCCGCTCGCCTATCTCTGGCTCAAGGACACGCAATACAAGGAGGTCGCTTCCAATCTCGACGGGGAGTACGGCGAGAAGAGCTGCTGCATCCTCGGCCTGCGCGGCTCGCTTGTGCGCGAGGAGCCTCAAGTCGCGCGCGCCATCACCCAGGCGCTGCTCGATGCGGCGATGTTCACCGCGCAGAATGCGACGGTCGCGGCGAAATCGTTCCAGCCCTATGCGCCCAAGGCGGCGACGCTGGCCGATATCGAGGGCATGGTGCGCTACCACACCCACCATCATCATCCCGTCGGCGACATCCTGAAGCGCGAGCTCAAGGCCTATGCCGACGATCTCAAGAGCGTGCAGGTGTTCAAGCAGAGCACCGACACCGCCAAATTCGCGGAGCGCATCTATGTCGACGTATTCGCTGTCTGACGGCCTCGCCTCCGGCGCGCCGCGCACCTCGCGCGCGCCGCTGCTGGCGAGCTGGATCCGGGAATCCGGCGTCGGCGCTCTCGCCAGCATCGCCTGGATCGCCTTCGGGCTATCCTGCCTGTGGTGGCAGGATGTCGGCGACTGGTCGCGCACGCATTCGCTCGGCATTGCCGCCTTCATCATCGCGGCGATCGCGCTGTTCGGCACCGTCGGGGCCGACTATCTGGGAGCGGCGGGGCAGGCATTGCACAAGCGCGCGCCGTGGCTGGTCGCGCTCGGGGTGTTCCTGACGGTCTGGGAGGTTGCGACGGCAAAATTCGCCTGGCTGCCGCTGCCGTTCTTTCCGCCGCCGCAGGCGATCATCGAGGTCTATACCGACGATCTGCCGAAGCTGCTCGACAGCGTGTTCGCGTCCGTGAAGCTCCAGCTCGGCGGCTATCTGGTCGGCGCCACGATCGGCTTTTTGACCGGCGTCTCGATCGGCTGGTCGCGCGCGGTCGGCTATTGGGTGCATCCGGTGCTGCGCTTCATCGGCCCGCTGCCGGCGACCGCCTGGCTGCCGATCGCCTTCTTCACCTTCCCGTCGAGCTGGAGCGCCTCGACTTTCCTGATCGCGCTGGCGACGGGGTTTCCCGTGACGGTGCTGACCTGGTCCGGCGTCGCGAGCGTCAGCAACGCCTATTATGACGTCGCGCGCACGCTGGGAGCAAAGCCGTCATTCCTGGTGCTGAAGGTCGCGATTCCGGCGGCGCTGCCGCACGTCTTCGTCGGCCTGTTCATGGGGCTCGGCGCGTCCTTTGCCGTGCTCGTCGTTGCCGAGATGATCGGCGTCAAGGCCGGGCTCGGCTGGTACCTGCAATGGGCGCAGGGCTGGGCCGCCTACGCCAACATGTACGCGGCGCTGATCGTGATGTCGCTGCTCTGCTCCGGCGCGATCACCCTGCTGTTTGCGATCCGCGATCGTCTCCTGGTCTGGCAGAAGGGGACCGTCAAATGGTAGCCACGGCTCTTGCCGAAGCGGTTACGCATCCAGCCGCCGGCGCCGCGCTCGACATCGAGCAGGTCAGCCACGCCTTCGACATCGACGGGACCGAGTTGCCGGTGCTGAGCGATGTTTCGATTTCGGTCGAGCCCGGCGAGTTCGTCGCGCTGCTCGGCCCGTCCGGCTGCGGCAAGTCGACCCTGCTCCGGCTCGTTGCCGGGCTCGACAAGCCGAAGGCAGGAAGGCTGCGGGAGGACGAGGCGCGCATCAGGAGCCCGCATCCGTCGCGCGTCGTCGTGTTTCAGGATCCGACCCTGTTTCCCTGGCGGTCGGTCTGGGACAACGTCGCCCTGGGCCTCGAGGCCCAGGGCATCCTTAGGAGCCAGCGCCAGCGCGTCGATGACGCGCTCGATCTCGTCGGGCTTTCGTCGTTCCGCAACGCCTATCCGCACCAGCTCTCCGGCGGCATGGCGCAGCGCGTCGCGCTGGCGCGGGCGCTGGTCAACGATCCCAAGATCCTGATCCTGGACGAGCCCCTGGGAAAACTGGACTCGCTGACCCGCATCACCATGCAGGCCGAGCTCGTCGCGCTATGGCAGCGCAAGGGGTTTACCACGCTGCTGGTGACGCATGATGCGGAGGAGGCGCTGGTGCTCGCCAACCGCGTCATCGTGTTCAGCGAGCGTCCCGCGCGGGTGAAGGCCGACATCCGCGTCGACCGTGCGTATCCGCGCCATCGCGGCGATCCGTATCTTGCGGATTTGCGCCGCCAGATTCTCGGCCTCCTGGGATTAGATGCCACATGGTGACTTCTGTAGCCAAGGGGCGCACGGCCCATAGCGAACCCGATTACATCGCGCGCGCCGAGGCGCTGGCCGAGAACTTCGCCGCGCGCGCGGCCGAGCATGACCGCACCGGCAGCTTCCCCTTCGTGAATTTTCGCGAGCTGTCGGAGGCGGGCTTGCTGTCGCTGATTGTGCCGGCGGTCCATGGCGGCGCCGGTGCCGGCGCGCGGTATGCCGCGCGCGTGCTCGGCATCCTCGGCAAGGCCGATCCGTCGACCGCGCTGGTGCTGTCGATGCATTACATCAATCATCTCGTGATGGCGCGCAGCCCGAATTGGCCGGCGCGGCTGTCGCGCAGGCTCGCGCGCGAGAGCGTCGAGGGCCTTGCACTCATCAACGCGCTGCGCGTGGAGCCGGAGCTCGGCTCGCCCGCACGTGGCGGCCTGCCGGCGACGATCGCGCGGCGCACCGAAACCGGCTGGCGCCTTTCCGGCCACAAGATCTATTCGACGGGATCGCCGATCCTGAAATGGTACCTGGTCTGGGCGCGCACCGACGAGGCCGAGCCGCGGGTCGGTCAGTTCCTGGTGCCCGCGGGCCTGCCGGGCACCCGCATCGTCGAGACCTGGGACCATCACGGCCTGCGCGCCAGCGGCAGCCACGACGTCATCTTCGAGGACGTCGTGATCCCGCTCGATGCCGAAGTCGACGTGCGCAAGCCGGCGGACTGGCGCACGCTCGACGTCACGCAGGCGACCGTCCACACCGTCTTCGTCGCCGCGATCTATGACGGCGTTGCGCGTGCCGCGCGCGACTGGCTGATCACGTTCCTGAAGCAGCGGGTGCCTGCCAGCCTCGGCGCGCCGCTGGCGACCTTGCCGCGCGCGCAGGAGATCCTCGGCGCGATCGAGGCGCGGCTTGCGGTCAACGCGCGGCTGATCGACACGTTCGCCCGAGACTTCGATGACGGCGTCCAGCTCGCCGCGAGCGAGTCCAACGTCATCAAGCTCACCGTGACCAACAATGCCGTTGCCGTGGTCGAGGATGCGCTGTCGCTCACCGGCAATCACGGCCTGTCCCGCGCCAATCCGCTGGAGCGGCATTATCGTGACGTGCTGTGCGGCCGCGTGCACACGCCGCAGGACGATTCCACGCGCATCGGCCTCGGCCGCCTCGCACTCGGCCTCTAGGAATCAACAGGGAGACGATCATGTCGATCGAGTTCATCGGCTTCATCAGCAACAACAATTCGTCGGAAACCGTCGTCCGCCAGGGGCCGGTCCTCAACCCCACCCACATCGAGACGGTGGCGAAGGCGCACGAGAATGCCGGCTTCGACCGGGCGCTGCTGGCGTTCCATTCGACGTCGCCCGACGCGCTCCAGGTCGCCCAGCACGTGCTGAGCCACACTGAGCGCCTCAACGTGCTGATCGCGCAGCGGCCCGGCTTCACCGCGCCGACATTGCTGGCGCGGCAGTTCGCCGTGCTCGACCAGTTTTCCCGCGGTCGCGTCGCGCTCCATGTCATCACCGGTGGCAACGCCACCGAACTGCGGCAGGACGGCAACACGCTCGACGACAAGGACGAGCGCTATGCCCGCACCTCCGAGTTCCTTGACGTGCTCAAGCTGGAATGGACCAGCGACAAGCCGTTCACCTACAGGGGCAAATATTACCAGGTCGAGAACGCGTTCTCGCAGGTGAAGCCCTATCGTCCCGAAGGCATCCGCGTCTATTTCGGCGGCGCCTCGGATGCGGCGATCGACGTCGCCGGCAAGCACGCCGATACCTTTGCGCTGTGGGGCGAATCCTATGCCCAGGTGCGCGACGTGACCTCGCGCGTCCATAACGCGGCGGTGCGGCAGGGGCGGCCGACGCCGCGCTTCAGCCTGTCGGTGCGGCCGATCATTGCGCCGACCGAGAAGCAGGCCTGGGAGAAGGCCGAGGAGATCCTGGCGCGCGCCACGGCGCTGCAGGACAAGACCGGCTATCGCAAGCCCGCCGACGGCCATGCCACGGCCGGCGCCCGGCGACTGCTCGCGCTCGCCGACCAGGGCAGCCGGATCGACAAGCGGCTCTGGACCGAGATCGCAAAGCTCACCGGCGCCAACAGCAACACCACGGCGCTGGTCGGTACGCCCGAGCAGGTCGCGGAGGTCTTCGGCGATTATTACGATCTCGGCATCAGCCATTTCCTGATCCGCGGCTTCGATCCGCTGATCGATGCCATCGACTACGGCCGCGAGCTGATCCCGCTGACACGCGAGCTGGTCGCCAAGCGCCAGGCCATTCGCGGCGAGGCCGCGGAATGATCCGCCTCATGTTGGCCGGCGCGCTGCTGTTCGCTTCGCTTGAAGTTGCAGCCGCGCAAACCACCTTGCGCGTCGGGGATCAGAAGGGCAATGCGCAGGCCGTGATGGAAGCGGCCGGCGTGCTCAAGGACGTCCCCTACAAGATCGAGTGGAAGGAATTTCCGGCGGCGGCGCCGCTGCTGGAGGCGCTCAGTGCCGGCGCGATCGAGACCGGTCTCGTCGGCGATGCGCCCTTCACTTTCGCCGCCGCCTCGGGCGCGCCGGTGAAGGCGATCGCGGCTATCCGGCAGACGCGCGAGGGGCTCGCCATCCTCGTGCCCGAGAACTCGCCGATCAAGAGCTTTGCCGATCTCCGCGGCAAAAAAATCGCGACCGGTCGCGGCTCGATCGGCCACCAGCTGATCCTCGCCGCGCTGGAGAAGAACGGCTGGAGCGCGAGCGACGTGCAGATCGCGTTCCTGGCGCCGTCCGACGCCAAGATCGCCTACACGCAAGGCTCGGTCGATGCATGGTCGTCCTGGGAGCCGTATGTCAGCCAGGAGGAGGTGCTGTTCAGGTCGCGGCGCATCATCACCTCGGAAGGGCTCACACCAGGGCTGAGCTTCCAGGTGGCGCGGCCCGACGTGATCAGGGACAAGCGCACCGAGCTGACGGACTTCATCCGCCGCCTCACCGCGGCGCGGGCGTGGTCGCTGAACAATGTCGACAGCTACGCCGCGACCTGGGGCAGGCTGATGAACATCCCGACGGCCGTGCCGCAGAACTGGCTGTCGCGCGCAAAAATCCGCATCGCGCCGATCGATGACGGCGTGATCGCCGACGAGCAGGCGACGATCGACCTCTATTTCCGCTGGGGACTGATCAAGCAGAAGCTCGATGCCGCGGAGATCGTCGATCGCTCGTTCACGGATGCTATCGCCAAGGCGGGGTTGTAGCAAAAGGGCACGCTCTCGTGTCCCGGACCCGGTGCAGCTCCGTCGTCATTCCGGGGCGCGACGAAGTCGCGAGCCCGGAATCCATTCATCGACAGACATTGCGGCTCGATGGCTTCCGGGCTCGCCCTTCGGGCGCCCCGGAATGACGACTGTGGGTGTAAGAGCTCACGAGCAACTCAAGCATCCGTGAAGCGGAAGAGCACGTTCCGGCGCAATCGCCTTCTTCGAAATATTCCTTCTGCATTCTCTCCGCGCGACAACAGCTCCATTGCTATTTGCACCGCACCTCTTGTGCTGTGGTGCACTCGCGCAAAGATCAATCCGACGACCACATCGGGAGACCGGCCATGGGCCTGCAAGAAACAAAAATCGAATCGCTTCCCTTCGTCACTGCCGAACTCAACTATCTCGCACCAATCGACGGCAAGCCGCGCACTTACGCGTTCGATCCGCCGCCGGGGGAGCCGAAAAGCACCTCGCTGCCGGAGCCGCGTCAGGTCCCGATCTTCGATGCGCGGCTGATCGCGCAGAATTTCTCGCTGGATCGCGAGGGCTTTGCGCTGGTGCGTCACCCGACGCAGGTGAAGGATTTTTACAACGACGAGGAAATCCGCAGCGTTTACTATCCAGCGGTCGAAGCGTTCCTGCGCGCGACGCTGAAGGCCGACCGCGTCTTCATCTTCGACCACACCGTGCGCAAGCGTGTCGAAGGCGCGCCTGATATCCGTGACGGCGGGCCGCGCCAGCCGGCCACGCGCGTCCATGTCGACCAGACCGCAATCTCCGGTGCCAACCGCGTGCGCGAGCATCTGCCCGATGAGGCCGAGGAACTGCTGAAGGGCCGCGTGCAGGTGATCAATCTGTGGCGGCCGATCCGCGGCCCCTTGCGCGATTCACCGCTCGCCATGGCCGACGGCACGACGGTGGCGCCGGAAGACCTCGTCGCCTCCGACCTGATCTATCCCAACCGCCGCGGCGAGACCTATTCGGTGAAATACAATCCGAACCACCGCTGGTTCTATTTCCCGGAGATGACGCCGGACGAGGCGCTGCTGCTGAAGTGCTACGATTCCGCAACCGACGGCCGCACCCGCTTCGGGCCACACACCGCGTTCGTCGATCCGACCACGCCGGCCGATGCGGCGCTCCGCGAAAGCATCGAGGTCCGCACGCTGGTGTTCCACCGGCAGTAACAAAGTGTGATGGCATTGCCGGGCATCGCCCGGCAATGTTCCTGGAACTTTGAGGAACAAGGCGACGTTTGCAGGGCCGGGCAGGGAACCGGGAGGGTGCCGTGCAAGCGCAGACGACGCTATTGGTAGCTCTGGCCAGCTTTTTGCTTTTTGCCTTTTCTGTTGCCCACGCTGAAACCGGGCTTGCTTCTTACTACGGATACGCAAGGGCCGGCAAAGGCGGCGAGCTGACGTGCGCCCACCGCACGCGCCCGTTCGGCACCGTGCTCAGGGTGTCCTACAGCGGACGCACGATCCAGTGCCGCGTCAATGATCGCGGCCCGTTCATCCGCGGCCGCATCGTCGATCTCTCGGTGCCCGCCGCCCGCGCGCTCGGCATGATGAGCGCCGGCGTGGTGCGCGTCTCGGTGGATTAGGCCTCCAGGCGCGCTATAGTGCCGCCCATTGCAAAAGGGGGCGCTATGGCCAGGATCAGGGTGGGACTCGTCGGCTGCGGCTTCGTGTCGGAGCTGCACATGTATGCGTTCCGGCGCGTCTATGGCGTTGACGTCGAGGTCGCGGCGGTCGCTGCCCGCGGCGACAAGGTTGTCGTGTTCGCCCGCCATCACAACATCCCGCGTGTTTACCGCAGCTTCGCCGAGCTGATCGCAGACCGCGATCTCGATGTCGTCGACATCTGCACCCCGCCCAATCTTCATGCCGAGATGATCGTCGCCGCCATGCAGGCCGGCAAGCATGTCATCTGCGAGAAGCCGTTCGCCGGCTATTTCGGCCGCGAAGGCGATCAGCAGCCGATCGGCAAGCACGTGCCGAAGGCGCTGATGTATGAACGCGTGATCGAGGAGATGGACAGGACGCGCGCCGCGATCGAGCGCACGGACAAGCTCTTCATGTATGCCGAGGACTGGATCTATGCGCCGGCCGTGACCAAGACCGCCGAGATCATCAAGGCGACCAAGGACAAGATCCTGTTCATGAAGGGCGAGGAGAGCCATTCCGGCTCGCACGCCGCGCATGCTGCGCAATGGGCGATGACGGGCGGCGGCTCTCTGATCCGCATGGGCTGTCATCCGCTCTCCGCCGTGCTGTATCTGAAGCAGGTCGAAGCCAAGGCGCGCGGCGAGCGCATCCGTGTCGCCAGCGTCACCGGCGACGTCGGCAACGTCACCGCCGGGCTGAAGCCGGAGGAGCGCAGCTACATCAAGGCCAATCCCGTCGACGTCGAGGATTGGGGTACGCTCACCGCAACCTTCTCCGACGGCACCAAGGCCACCGTGTTCTCCGGCGACATGATCATGGGCGGGGTGCGCAATCTGATCGAGACGTATACGAGCGGCGGCTCCCTGTTCGCCAACATCACGCCGAACAATCATCTGATGAGCTATCAGACCAGCGAGGAGAAGCTCGCGAGCGTCTACATCACCGAGAAGGTCGATCGCAAAACCGGCTGGCAATATGTCTGCCTCGAGGAGGAATGGACGCGCGGCTATTTGCAGGAGATCCAGGACTTCATGGAATGCGTCGCGGCCGGACGCCAGCCGCTGTCGGACCTCGCGCTGGCCTATGAGACGATCAGGGTGAATTACGCGGGATATTGGGCGGCGGAGGAGGGGAGACGGGTGGTGTTGTAGGGGGAGATCGTCGCCGCGACGGGACCCGCGCTCCCTCGCCCCGCTTGCGGGGAGAGGGTTGGGGTGAGGGGGAGTCTCCGCGAGGACGGTGACAGAGGAGTTCGCGGAGAGTCCCCCTCACCCGGAATTTGCTGCGCAAATTCCGGCCTCTCCCCGCGAGCGGGGAGAGGCGAAGAACCCCCCTCACGCCCCGTAGGTAGAGCCCTTCGGCAGCGGGAATACCGGGTCCTGCGTACGAATGTTCGTCGGCCACACCACGGAGATGTGCTCGCCGGCGTTCTGCATCACGACCGGCGTCGAGCGTTCGTTCTGGCCGGAGAGCGGCGTGCCCGGCGGGAAGAACTTCACGCCGTAGCCCTGGATCGTGCCGCCGGCGGGGATGTCGACGTCGAGCGCCGCTTTCCGGATCGCCTCGGGCTCGAAGCTGCCGTACTTCTCCTTGGCGACCGGCAGCACGTGGTTGAGCAGCACCCAGGTCTGGTTGAAGCCCATCGAGCAGTGTGGCGGCACGTCGGTGGCGCCGGTCTTGGCCTGGTAGCGACTGACCATGGTCTTGATCAGATCGCCCATTCCGGGCGCGAGCTTGGCGGGATCGAGCAGCTGCGCCGGCACCGGGTCGATGTTGCAGAAATTGTCGATGTCGGCCCCGAAAGTGGCGCGCAGCTTGTCGAGCTGGCTGTAGCCGGCGCCGGCTCCGAACAGCATCTTGAAGCGCAATCCGCTCTCGCGCGCCTGGCGCAGGAACAGGGTGATGTCGGGGTTGTAGCCCGCATGCGAGATCACGTCGGCCTTGGCACGCTTGATCTTCGTCACCAGCACCGACAGGTCGGGCGCGGACGCCGAATAGCCCTCGCGCAGCACGACCTGGATTCCGGCCTCCTTGGCGTAAGTCTCGTCGGCAGAAGCAACGCCGACGCCATAGGGGCCGTCCTCGTGGATCAACGCGACCTTGACCTCCTTCGGGTCCATGCCGAGCTTGGCTTTGGCATGCTCGGTGAGGAAGCTTGCAAAGGCTTGGCCGTATTGATCCGAATGGATCTGCGCGCGAAACACGTATTGCAGGTTCTTGTCCTTGAACACGGCGGTCGAGACCGCGGTCGTGATCCAGAGAATCTTCTTCTGCTGCTCGACCTTGGCCGCGAGCGGCACCGCATGCGAGCTCGCATAGACGCCGTTGAGGATGTCGATCTTTTCCTGATTGATCAGGCGTTCGGCCTCGTTGATCGCAACGTCGGGCTTGCTCTGCGAATCCGCGGCGACCGGAGCAACCTTGTATTTGCCGCCGACACCGCCTTTCTCGTTGACGAGATCGATGGCGATCTGCGCCCCGATCGACGAGGCGACCGAGCCGCCGGCGGCGAAGGGGCCGGTGAGGTCGTAGACCAGGCCGATGCGTAAATTCTCGGCTTGTGCCTGGGCGCGTGTCCAATCGAGGCTGAGTGCGGCGGCGGCAGCCGCCGAGGTCTTCAGCAGCTGCCTGCGTGAAGTCGGCATCCTATCCTCCCTCAAAACCGTCGTTCGATCTTGTTGTTGTCGCGAAGTATGGGGAGCGGGACGGAGGAAAGTCAACATCGCGAAAGTCGAGGTCCGCCGCTCGCGGCATAGAACGCAATTGCGAGATGACCGCGAGGCGACCGTGCCGACGATCGCTGCGCGCGCTATTGCGCCAGGCGCCGCGCCAGATAAGGCGCGGTCTTTCCGCCGGCCTTGGCGACCTGCTCGGGCGTCCCCGATGCGACGACACGGCCGCCTTCGTCACCGGCGCCAGGCCCAAGATCGATGATCCAGTCGCTGTGCGCCACGACGTCCATGTCATGCTCGACCACGATCACGCTGTTGCCGCCGTCCACGATGCGTGCGAGCTGCGCGATCAGGCGCTCGACGTCGCGCGGGTGAAGGCCGGTGGTCGGCTCGTCCAGGACATAGAGCGTGTGGCCGCGTTGCGGACGCATCAGCTCGGTCGCGAGCTTGATGCGTTGGGCTTCGCCGCCCGACAGCTCGGTCGCGGACTGGCCGAGGCGGATATAGCCGAGCCCGACCTCGCGCACGACCGACAGCGACCGGTTCAGCGCGGAATCGCCCTCGAAGAACTCGAAGGCCTCGTCGACGCGCATCGCCAGCACGTCCGCGATGGATTTGCCGTTGATCTTCACCTCCAGCGTCTTGTCGTTGTAGCGCGCACCCTTGCAGGTCGGGCAGGGCGCGTAGACGCTGGGCAGGAACAACAACTCGACGCAGACGAAGCCCTCGCCCTCGCAGGTCGCACAGCGGCCCTTGGCGACGTTGAAGGAGAAGCGGCCGGCGTCGTAGCGGCGCGACTTTGCCTGCGGCGTCGCCGCGAACAGTTTTCGCACGTGATCGAACAGACCGGTATAGGTCGCAAGGTTGGAGCGCGGCGTGCGGCCGATCGGCTTCTGGTCGACGACGACGAGGCGGTTGACGTGGTCGAGGCCGGCTACGATCTTGCCGCCCAGCGTCTCGACGGTCGGCGCCAGGCTGTCGTCGTCGGCGTCGGTGGCAAGCGAATGGCCGAGATGCGCGGCCACGGTCTCGACGAGGAATTGGCTGATCAGGCTGGATTTGCCGGAGCCCGACACACCGGTGATGCTGGCGATGATTCCGAGCGGAATGTCGACGTCGAGGCCGCGCAGATTGTTGCGGGTCACGCCCCTGAGCTTCAGATGTCCTTCCGGCTCGCGGCGGACCGTCGGCAGCTTCTTGCGGGGATGCGCGAGATAATGCGCGGTCCGCGATTGCGCGATCGCGCCGAGCCCCGCCGGGGGCCCGCTGTAGAGAATGAGCCCGCCGCCGTCGCCGGCGTCCGGGCCGACATCCACCAGCCAGTCCGCGTGCCTGATCACTTCTATCTCATGCTCGACCACGAAGATGGAGTTGCCGGCACCTTTCAGCCGGTCCAGTGCGCGCCGCAGCGCCTCAGTGTCGGCGGGATGCAGGCCGGCCGACGGCTCGTCGAGCACATAGACGACGCCGAACAGGTTGGAGCGGACTTGCGTCGCCAGACGCAGCCGCTGCAATTCGCCCGGTGACAGCGTCGGCGTGCTGCGTTCGCAGGCGAGATAGCCGAGGCCGAGATCGAGCAGGACGGCGAGGCGCGCCGACAGATCCTCGCAGATGCGCCTCGCGACGACCGTCTTCTCCGATTTGTCCGACGAAGCTCTCGCAAATGGCTTGATCACCTCGTGCAACTGCTTGAGCGGCAGGTGCGACATCTCGGCGATGTTGAATCCTGCGAACCTCACCTTGAGCGCCTCGGGCTTCAGCCTTGTGCCGTGGCAGGTCGGGCAGTCCCGCGTGATCATGAATTGCGCGACGCGGCGCTTCATCATCGCGCTCTCGGACTTGGCGTAGGTCTGCATCACGTAGCGCTTGGCGCCGGTGAAGGTGCCCTGATAGCTCGGTTCCTCCTTGCGGCGTAGCGCCCGTTTGACCTCAGCGGCATCGTAGCCGGCATAGACAGGAACGGTCGGCTGCTCCTCGGTGAACAGGATCCAGTCGCGGTCCTTCTTGGGCAATTCGCGCCAGGGCTTGTCGACGTCGTAGCCCAGCGTCGTCAGGATGTCCCGGAGGTTCTGGCCCTGCCAGGCACTCGGCCAGGCCGCGACAGCGCGCTCGCGGATCGTCTTGGTGTCGTCGGGTACCATCGACTTCTCGGTGACGTCGAGCATCCGGCCGATGCCGTGGCAGGTCGGGCAGGCGCCCTCCGGCGTGTTGGGCGAGAACGCCTCCGCATAGAGCATCGCTTGGCCGCGCGGATAGTCGCCGGCGCGGGAATAGAGCATCCGGAGCAGGTTCGAGATGGTGCTGACGCTGCCGACCGAGGACCGCGTCGTCGGCGCCCCGCGCTGCTGCTGCAGCGCCACCGCCGGCGGCAGGCCTTCGATGTCGTCGACCTCGGGGATCTGCATCTGGTGGAACAGGCGCCGCGCATAGGGCGACACCGATTCCAGATAGCGCCGCTGCGCCTCGGCATAGATCGTGCCGAAGGCGAGCGAGGATTTCCCGGAGCCCGACACGCCCGTGAACACGACGAGGACGTTGCGCGGAATGCGGACGTCGACATTCCTAAGGTTGTGCTCGCGCGCCCCCCGGACCCGGACGAACCCGTCATCCTGCGTCAGGCTTTCGGTCTGCTTTGGTCGATCGTCCATCTCGCGCCTCTCACCCAAACAGAGGTAACGGCAAGATCGCAGGATAGGTCCTCCCATGCCAGCGTGGCGCCTGCGGTCTGCACGAAGAGAAGGCCCGCCGCGGGGATCGCGGCGGGAGCGATGCGAGGCCGCGGTCTCACCGCGCGTCAGATGATGAAATCCGTGGCCTTGAGATCGGCGGCGTGGATTCCGTTCAGCGTGATCGTGTCATCGGTCGTCAGGTGGATCACGGCGTTGCCGGAGCCGTCGTTGCCGATCAGGCTCTTCAACGCACTCCATCCCGCCAAGCCGTAATCTTGCAGGTCGATGACGTCGTGCTCCGCTGCGGTGCTGCCCGCAGCCGCGTTGCCCTGATCGAAATCGTTGATCACGTCCTCGCCCGAAACCGTGTTGAAGACGAACAGATCGTTGTTCGGTCCGCCCCAGATCTGATCGTTGCCGCCGCCGCCGTTGAGGACGTCCCGGCCGCCTGCGATCGAGCCGCCCACGGCGGGGGCGTAGGTGCGCGCATCGCCATAGAGCCAATCGCCGCGATTGCTCCCGTAGAGGATGTCGTTGCCACCCTGTGCGTTGCCGGACATCTGCGAGGCATCGCCGACCAGCGCGATGGAGATCGAATCGGGATTGCCGTCGACGGTTGCGATCAGGACGTCGTCTCCGCCGCGGGTATTGTCGCTCATGTAACCGCCGTCGCCGAGAAGCGATGCGCCGCCGGACCGTGCGTCGACAGCGGCCGTATAGATCAGCATGTCACTACCGCCGCGCGCATTGCCGATCATGGATATCAAGGCATCACCGGACATCGACACGTTTCCAGAGAGGCCGGCCTGGACCACGCTGATGACGTCGTTGCCGCCTTGGGCGTTGTCGCTCATGAGCGATCCGGAATCGCCGCTGAACGCACCATACGATCGGTCGTCCATCTCTGCCGTGATGAGGTCATTGCCGCCCTTGGCTTCACCGGTCATGGCGATTTCGGCGTCCCCCGAGAGATAGACGCTTGCAAAGGTCGCGCGCGAGGCCTCGACATGCAGCACGTCGTTGCCGCCGTGGGCCTGGCCGGACATGATCTGCGCGTCCCCGTCGAGCTGTGTATAGTCCAGGCGGCCCTGGATGGTCGCGACGAGAAGGTCGTTGCCGCCATGCGATCTGCCCTCCAGGACCGCCTCGTCACCGACGAACAGCAGGCTGCTGGGCCCGTCATCGACCGTTGCGATCATGATGTCGTTGCCGCCATGGCCGTCGATTTGAAGTCCGGGGTCTCCGGACTCGGTCACGAGTTCCTGGCTTCCAACGCTGACGATGATCGTGTCGTTTGGCATGCGGCGCATTGCGCAACTCCCACTTCATGCCCGAGGCGGCTGGAGCTAGCGTCATGCTTTCACGCCGCGCCACGGTTCTGCTGCGCGACCTATCTTCGTTGCTATGATGGCGGAGATTTGCTCAGCGGTCGGAAAACGACGATCGGCGTGTCGTGGTATCGTCACAAAACGCAAATTGACTCCGCGCCGGCGCTTTACGCCGGCGCGCTCGCTCGTGGAGGGTGTCGCTCAGCCCGGCCCGGCGCCTTGCGTCGCCGTGTACACGGCGTAGAGCGATTGGCTCGCGGCCATGAACAGGCGGTTGCGCTTGGGGCCGCCGAAGCAGACGTTGCCGCAGACTTCCGGCAGGCGGATGCGCCCGAGCAGCTTGCCCTCCGGCGACCACACCGTCACGCCGCTATAACCCACGGCGCGTCCGGCATTGCTGGAGGCCCAGAGATTGCCGTTGACGTCGCAGCGCAGACCGTCCGGTCCGCATTTCACGCCGTCGATCACGCAATCGCTGAACTTCTTCAGGTTCGACAACTTGTTGTCGCTGCCGACGTCGAACACGAAGATCTCGCCCTTGCCGCCGGCGCCGGTGTCACCCGGTCCCTTGCCGGTCGAGGCGACGTAGAGCTTCTTGTAGTCGGGCGAGAAGCAGAGCCCGTTCGGGTCCGGCACCTGGTCCTCGGTGACGACGAGGTCGATGCGGCCGGAAGGATCGATGCGGTAGCAATTGGTCGGCAGCTCGCGCTTGCCCGGCACGAAGCCGGCCGGCTGACCGATCCGCGGATTGAGCTTGCCGCCCGTATTGCTCGGACCACCCGCGACGTCGGGCTCGCCTTCGTAGAGCTGGCCGCCATAGGGCGGATCGGTGAACCAATAGCTGCCGTCGGGATGTGCGGCGATGTCGTTCGGCGAGTTCAGCTTCTTGCCCTGATAGGACTCGGCGAGCACGGTGGCGGTACCGTCATGCTCGTAGCGCGTCACCCGCCGCGTCAGGTGCTCGCAGGAGAGCTGGCGGCCCTGGAAGTCGAAGGAGTTGCCGTTGGAGTTGTTGGAGGGCGAGCGGAATACGGTGACGCGGCCGTCATCCTCGGTCCAGCGCATCTGCCGGTTGTTGGGAATGTCGCTCCATAGGAGATAGCGGCCCTGCGCGCTCCACGCCGGGCCTTCGGCCCAGAGCAGGCCCGTATAGAGACGCTTGATCGCGGTGTTGGGCTGGGCGAGGTCGTTGAAGGACGGATCGACCGCGATGATGTCGGGGTCCCAGAAATAGGTCGTCGGCGCGCCGCCCGGGCCGAAATCGCGCGGCGGCGTCGTGATCGTCGTCGGCGGTGCGGCAGGCCCGGTCTGGGCCAGCGCGGGGCCCGCCAGCGTGGCCGCGGCGCCGAGCGCCAGTCCCCCGACAAGCGTTCGTCGTGAAAGCGCAGCATTCTGCGCACGCTGCTCCTGCTCAGGAGCCTCCTGGCGTGTCATCGTATCCTCCCGGTTATGTTCGGCCGGCCGGTTGATCCGGCCAAGCGAGGCGGAGGTTAGTCCGGTCCGCGTCCGGTTGCGAGGGGTTGACTTGAAACCGCTGTGTGATCGCAGGTCGCAATTTCGTCACCTTCGAGTGCGTTTGGAGTGCAGGGCGCGAGGGGGATAAAGCTGGAGCTCATTGTGCAAGCCGTCGTCCTGGTTGTCCTTGTCTCGTTCGCGTTTGCTGCTGGCTATTTCACGCGGGACCACGTCTCTCGAAAAAGGCGGGCGGAGGCGCGCCGCTGGCGCGAGTACACGGAGCCGGACTGGCTCTCAGCCAACGCGCCGGCCAACACCAACGAGATCTTGAAGGCCGGCACGGCTGCGCCGGTGGCGACCGGCGAGCTCGGCCAGATGCTGAACCGCTGGGAGAGTAGGGCGCGCGCCCGCCGCACCGGCACCGCGTAGGCGTCTCCCTCGCAAATCTTGCAGCCTGGATGAAGCGGAAGCGAAATCCAGGACCGTGTTCCCGCATTGCGCGTCGCTCCATGCGGGCCAGGCCCTCGTGCAGCGGCGGTCGAGCTATTAGGTCACGTATGTTGACCATCTTTTGGCGTTGCAGTTGCGGCCATTTCTCGTCTAGAAACGGGCGCATCGAGCCTCCCGGCAACCAACCGTCAACGGTTTTGCCCGAGGATTTGAGGCTCAAACGGGTCCGGCAATGCTGATTCGCGGCCAAATCGAGGGGATTTCGGGGGAGGTGGCTCAGGCCGCCGCCACGATCCCGGCCGTGTCGCTGCCCACCCTCCTTATTGGCGGCCTTCTTCTTACTTGCCCCTGAGGGCCGGCTGGGCGCACGCGCCTGGGCGCTCAGGGGTTGGTCGAGATCACCGGACACCTCAAGCGCCAAGGAATGAACGGCGCAAACGCTCAAAAGGAAATCTAGGAATGGCCACCGTGAACAAGTCCGAGAAGGACCGCGTCATCATTTTTGACACCACGCTGCGCGACGGCGAGCAGTGCCCCGGCGCCACCATGACCTTCGAGGAGAAGCTCGAGGTCGCCGAGCTTCTGGATGATATGGGCGTCGACGTCATCGAGGCCGGCTTCCCCATCACCTCGGAGGGCGACTTCCAGGCCGTCAGCGAGATTGCCCGCCGCTCCAAGAATTCGGTCATCGCCGGCCTCTCGCGCGCCCATCCCGCCGACATCGACCGCTGCGCCGAGGCGGTGAAGTTCGCGAAACGCGGCCGCGTCCACACCGTGATCGCGACCTCGCCGCTGCACATGCGGGTGAAGCTGAACAAGACCCCGGAGCAGGTGATCGAGACCTCGGTCGCCATGGTCGCGCGCGCCCGCAACCAGATCGACGACGTCGAATGGTCGGCCGAGGACGGCACTCGCAGCGAGATGGACTTTTTGTGCCGCATCGTCGAGGCCGTGATCAAGGCCGGCGCCACCACGGTGAACATCCCCGATACTGTCGGCTATACGGTGCCGGAGGAATACACCCACTTCATGAAGACGCTGATCGAGCGCGTGCCGAACTCGGACAAGGCGGTGTTCTCCGTGCACTGCCATAACGATCTCGGCATGGCAGTTGCCAACTCGCTGGCCGGCATCACCGGTGGTGCGCGCCAGGTCGAGTGCACCATCAACGGCATCGGCGAGCGCGCCGGCAACGCCGCGCTCGAAGAGATCGTGATGGCGATCAACGTGCGCAACGACAAATTCCCGTACTGGAACAAGATCGACACGACGCAGCTGACCCGCGCCTCCAAGGTGGTGTCGGCGGCGACCTCGTTTCCTGTCCAGTACAACAAGGCCATCGTCGGCCGGAACGCCTTCGCGCATGAGAGCGGCATTCACCAGGACGGCGTGCTGAAGGACGCTTCGACCTACGAGATCATGCGCCCCGAGATGGTTGGTCTGAAGCAGTCCTCGCTGGTGCTCGGCAAGCATTCCGGCCGCCACGCCTTCGTGCACAAGCTGGAGGAGATGGGCTACAAGCTCGGTCCGAACCAGCTGGAAGATGCGTTCACGCGGATGAAGGCGCTGGCCGACCGCAAGAAGGACATCTACGACGAGGACATCGAGGCGCTGGTCGATGAGGAGATGGCGGCCTCGCACGACCGCATCAAGCTGACCTCGCTGACCGTGATCGCCGGCACCCATGGTCCGCAGCGCGCGACCATGAAGCTCGACGTCGACGGCCAGATCAAGATCGAGGAAGCCGAGGGCAACGGCCCGGTCGATGCCGTATTCAACTGCATCAAGCGCCTGGTGCCGCACGAGGCCAAGCTCGAGCTGTATCAGGTCCACGCCGTCACCGAGGGCACCGACGCGCAGGCGGAAGTGTCGGTGCGGCTGTCGCAGGACGGCCGTTCGATGACGGCGCGCGCGGCGGATCCGGATACGCTGGTGGCTTCGGCCAAGGCCTATCTCGGTGCGCTCAACAAGATCGTCATGAAGCGCCAGCGCGACACGGTGACGACGGCCGCGGCGAGCTGACGAACGAAGCTGCGAGTTGTTGCACCTCTCCCGCTTGCGGGAGAGGTCGGCGCGTCCCGGGCGATGCGAAGCATAGTCCCGCGCGCCGGGTGAGGGTTCTCTCTTCCCAGGGATTGTCCCGTTGTGGAGACACCCTCTCCCCAACCCTCTCCCGCAAGCGGGAGAGGGGGCGCAGCGGTGCTCGCGGCGTGCACCATGAATGGCTGCCCTGCTAAGGGCCAATAGCGAGCGTGCAGGCGAGCCGCTATTGATGCAGCCGGCATAAGATTGGCTACCCGGCACCGCCGGGCGGCCCAAACAAACGACAGGGAGAAACTATGCGCACCTTGGCGATCGCTGCGTCCATCGCGGCTCTGGCACTTGGCTTGAGCGGGCCGGCACTGGCCCAATCACCGATCATCATCAAATTCAGCCACGTCGTCGCCACCGACACGCCGAAGGGCAAGGGCGCGGAGAAGTTCAAGGAGCTCGCCGAGAAGTACAGCGGCGGCAAGGTCAAGGTCGAGGTCTATCCGAACTCGACGCTCTACAAGGACAAGGAAGAGCTCGAGGCGCTGCAGCTCGGCAGCGTGCAGATGCTGGCGCCGTCCAACTCAAAATTCGGGCCGCTCGGCATCCGCGAGTTCGAGGTGTTCGATCTGCCCTACATCCTGCCCGACATCAAGACGCTGCGGAAGGTGACGGAAGGGCCGCTCGGCACGAAGCTGCTCAAGCTGCTGGATGCCAAGGGCATCACCGGCCTTGCCTATTGGGACAACGGCTTCAAGCAGATGAGCGCGAACAAGAAGCTGATCACGCCCGCGGACTACCAGGGCGTCAAATTCCGCATCCAATCCTCGCGCGTGATCCAGGCCCAGTTCAAGGCGCTCGGCTCGCTGCCGCAGGTGATGGCGTTCTCGGAAGTGTATCAGGCGCTGCAGACCGGCGTGGTCGACGGCCAGGAGAACACCTGGTCGAACATCTATACCCAGAAGATGCACGAGGTGCAGAAATACATCACCGAGAGCAATCACGGCTACATCGGCTACGTCGTGATCGTGAACAAGAAGTTCTGGGACGATCTGCCGGCCGACATCCGCGACCAGCTGTCGAAGGCGATGAAGGAGGCGACCGACTTCAGCAACGCGCAGTCGCAGAAGGAGAACGACGACGCGCTGGCCGAGATCAAGAAGAGCGGCAAGAGCGAGATCATCAAGCTCACGGCCGAGCAGGACGAGGCCATGCGCAAGGCGATGGAGCCGGTCTACAAGGATGCCGCCGGCCGCGTCGGCCAGGGGGTGATCGACGAGTTCCTGAAGGAAGCCAAGAGCACGACGAACTGACCGCCACGGGCGGCCAGGGAGGGGCTTCCGTGCACTGCACGGAAGCCCTTTTTGTTGCAAATCGTTTCAGTTTGCATCTGAACGGGCATTCACGGCTGTTACATCCCTGCCAGAGTGTGCATCCTGTCCAAGTTGTAAGTTGCGCGTCGGCCTCCTCGCGCTCATCCTCACGGGCATCCTTCCGGAGGAGGCCAAGATGAAGAAATTCACCATTGCCGCCATCGCCGTGCTCAGCATCGCCGGCTCGGGCGCGGTCTATGCCCAGTTTCATCGCCCGTGGATGGAGCACGTCCGCCACATCCGCATGAACCCCGAGGACCGGGCCGCTTTCGTCGACGCGCGGATCGCCGCTGTCCATGCCGGGCTGAAGCTGAACGCCGAACAGGAGAAGCTGTGGCCGCCGGTCGAGGCGGCCGTGCGGGAGTTCGCCAAGCTGCGCATCGACCGGGCCAATGCGCGGATGAATGCCGCACCCGGCGACGCGTCGAGGGATGCCGATAGACCGGAGGATCCGATCGCCCGCCTGCGCCAGCGCGCCGAGGACATGGGGGCCAGCTCCGCCGCCTTGAAGAAGATCGCCGATGCCGCCGATCCGCTCTACAAGACCCTCGACGAGGGCCAGAAACGGCGCCTCGCCGTGCTGACCCGGCACCGCGGCCCGTTCGGTGGCGGCGAGGACGGCCCGCGCCACCACCACTTCATGGACCGCATGGACCGCATGATGGATCGGGGCATGGACCACTTCCATCATGACCGCTTCGACCGTGACCGCGGTCCCGACCGGGACCGGGAGGGCCGGCTCTGAACGGACCGGCTCTCGCCCCGTGAACCCTGGCGAAGCCGCTGTAATCCAGCGGCTTTTCGCATCTCCGGAGCTAGCGACGAGACCTTGGAAAACTTGCGTCCGATCGCTTGCCAGACCCGGATCGCTTTGCTAAACGACCGGCCTCGCAAGGCTTTGACCGCCTTTCGGGCGCATAGCTCAGTTGGTAGAGCAGCTGACTCTTAATCAGCGGGTCCCAGGTTCGAGCCCTGGTGCGCCCACCAAGCAATATCAGTTACTTAAAGCGATTGCGCATCGGAACGGACCTTTTTAGTTGGGAAATCGCGCTACGATTGTTCGCGATTTCGTAAGCCGCCTTACGATTTGTTGCGATCAGTTGGGCGCTTGATGATGCGATGACAACTGGTTGCCGACGGCCAACGTCTGCTTTTCGAATTCGAAAGCGCCAGGGCCGCTTAGTTCGCGCAACGAGCCTCCAGCGCATCGACGAAGGCGCGATCCCATCGGCCCTCACGGATGGCGTGGATGGTACCGTGTTCCTTTTGCTCCTGGGCCAGCGCTTTCTCGATGACCGTTGCAGCCAGCGAGGGTGGGAATGCGAGGAGGCCGTCCTGATCCCCTACGATGATGTCGCCTGCATTCACGGGCATACCGCCGACGGTGATCGGGACATTGATCGCTCCGGGACCATCTTTGTAGGGACCACGATGAGTCACGCCGCGAGCGTACACGGGAAAAGTGCGCTGACGGATTTCCGCAACGTCGCGAATGGCGCCGTCGAGCACCATGCCTGCAATTCAGAGCGAGGCTGCGCCGAGCGTCATGATGCCGCCGACCAGTGCGTTGGAGATATCGCCGCCCGCATCGACAACCATCACGTCGCCGGGGCGACAGAAATCATAGGCCCGCAGGATGGCGAGGTTGTCGCCGCCCCGCGTCTTCACCGTCACAGCGGTGCCCACCATCGGCGCCGGCGATGATAGGGGATTAGCCCGATGCTGCCGCAATTGCGGTGCAGCTGCTCGCTGAGTAGGGCGACCGGAATGGTCCGCAGTTTTGCGATCACCGCAGGATCGACTTGCGGAGCCGAGGGGTTCTTGGCGATGCCGGCGTTTGACATGGGATGCTTTCGATCGGGATGTTAGCGGAGCTCGGAAACAGCGTGAGCGATGCGGTTGGTGCCATCGTCGAGCACATCGAGCGACGCTGCGATCGAGATGCGGAAGTATGGCGACAACCCATAGGCGCTGCCTTGAACCACGGCGACGCCAACGCTTTCGAGCAGGTGCATCGCGACGTCGCTGTCGGTTTCGAGGTGCGCACCGGCGGGAGTTTTTCGACCGATCAAACCGGCGCAATTGACGTAAAGATAGAATGCGCCGTCGGGCGGCAGGCAGCTCAAGCCCTCGATCTGGTTGAGCCGCGTCAGCATGCGGTCGCGGTGGGAACGGTAAATTGCGACGCTCTCGGAAACGAAGCTCTGATCACCGTTGAGCGCTTCGACAGGGCGGCTCTCGAGATTCGCGTGCCCAAGCCGATGCACCTCGCCCGCCAAGCAGGCGTGACAGGGACGGCGGCACATCGAAAGGATCCGGACAAGAACCTTGAAGTAGCGCAAAAATTTTCTGCAGGTCCTCTTGACTAGAAATCCGCGTATTCCTAGGTCGTTTTCCGCCCGGGGGCCGGTTCCGGACCCGGATTTTGGACATCGCTGACCTTACCCAAGGAGGATGTGCATGCATTTCCGCCCGTTGCACGACCGTGTGCTCGTGCGCCGCATCGACGCCGAGGAGAAGACCGCCGGTGGCATCATCATTCCCGTCAGGAAAGGCACATTGATCAGCTCAATGAAGACGCGTCCGTCCAGCGCGGGCTGAATGCCGCTGGCGATCTCGACCAGCTTTCGGGCGGCGTTTTCGGGGTCGGCTAAGGGGCGAGCAGAAGCATATTTCATGGTGGCGAGGGATACATTGAGTCGCCGTAGCTGACCAACCAAAGTGGGCGCCTTGGCATTCGCTGTGAAGTCATTTCGGCTCTTGCCTGCCATCCAATTCGCGAGCGGCCAAGCTAAGCTCCAGCTCTTTGAGCTGTTCGACCAAGTGTTCTACGATCTCCTCGTAATCAGATGGCGTGAGGGAATGCACGCCGCGCAACGTCAGTTGATTGTGGAGGATTGTCGCCATCATGGCTTTAACGCTCATGACCTCTCGCTAAAAAAGCTAATCGTCATAAAAACAATCGGAAGTAGGCGCCAAACACTACGGTTGCGCAATCTCGTAGAATTACGGCCATGACGGACCTTTGCAATGCAAATACTGCATGCTCGATAAGAACGCTTTGCCCGCGGGTGAACGCGACTGGATTGCGCCGATTGTGATCGAGGCGCGATTTGCAGGCGTAGCGAAAGCCGAATCGCGCTTCGGAGAGTAAAATTAGTTCTGCGCCATAATCATAATGACTCCGACGCAAAAATAGAAAATAGGGTGGAAAAAACAAAAACGTTGGGAGGAGTAGGTGGATACTGTGAGTCGCCTGCGCGCGATGGCATCGCTGTGCCGTCAGACTGCTGCGCATCACCCCGATAGAAGTTGGAAACTGCTCGCCGAAGCTGAGTATTGGGAGCATTTGGCCAACGATGCGCTGCGCGATCAGTCGTGCACATCTGCCTTCCCGCTCCCAGTAATCGGAGATGATGCGAACACCACGCAATCGGCGCCCGGTATGGCGGCATGAGCGTTTTCGGTTGCTCAAGTCCCCTTCGACGAGGGAAGCCAGCTCTCACTTTTGAAGGGCGTGGTGTTCTGGCTGGAGGAGGTCTCATGTTTCCTCGCGGGGTACGAGCGAGTCAGCGGTTGGAATAGCAGAGTGCATCACGAAAAAAGCTGAACTTTTTTGGCAGGGGTTGCGTTCGTGGATAGCGTAGAGCGGTGCTTCGCCGCTGTGACGGCAATCGGTTTCTTTGTGACCGTAGTCGGAATGATACTGCTGCAAACGTTGTGAGTTCTGCTTGGCCAGCTCGCGACGAAGGCTCCGCGCAGCGGCAACGCGCCTGCAGCTTACGAGCAAGTAAAGCCCGTCCCAGTTGGTGGCCTCTTGCATGATGCAATTCCAGCCAAGGCGGCGCGGCCGACAATCGGTTGGCTGTGCTGCGCATGAGAGCAAAAGCGGTCATCATTGTCCCGCGCGGTGCCGGCGCTCGCAATCACGCGAAACGTGGAACGCCCTATATTTAGTTAATTGTTCGGGAGGTTCGCGTGCGGACTGTCCTCCTAGTTCTTGGGCTATGGCTACTGCTCAACGTTTTGTTTGTTGTGATCACGATGCCCCCTCGCAGGCCACGCTTGCCGCCGAGACCAGTGCAGCCAACGTGGATCGAAGCATTGGATGCAATCAGGCGCTTTCTGAAAATGCGACGCCGTTGAAAAGTCAGACGATTGCGCTGTCATTTAAACCAGTCAAACACCGGACTTTCACTCGTCATTTTAATCTGCGAGACTTTCAGTCCGACACAAACAATGGCTTGCGAAGAACAAGCTCGAAGGAGGTTCGCAGTGGAGAAGGTGCGACACTTGCGCGCGATGGGTTCTCTGTGCCGTCAACAGGCCGCATACAACAGCATGAACAAATGGAAACTCCTCGCGGACGCGGAATGCTGGGAGCACTTGGCTGAGCTTGAGCTGTCGTCCCACTTCCAGGAATGCAACGTCGCCAGCTCAATCAGCTCGCTTGATCCGGCTGGGTGAGAAAACTCCTGCAACGCGAGATCGACCAATGGGCCAATTCTTCAAACATCGGGGTCGTGCAATGGCTAACCGTAGTCGGGCGTTGAACCGCGTTGTCCTGTGCCTGCGTTCTCAGGCGCTTCTTTCTCAGCTTACCGAACTTGAGACCCTTCGAGGCCGAGTGCGAGAGGCCGAGGAGAATACAGCTCTCGATCAATCGGCAGACCCGGTGAAGTCAACCATTCACTGATTGATGGCAGGTCCGCCCGCCGAGGCCGTCGGCGGGGGGCGTAGGCGCTTCAGGCCTCGCCTCGTGAGCGCATCGCGCTCTCGCTCTAGGGGCAGGCCTCTACTCGGCTGGTTTACATCTTCATCGCCGGATGCTGCCGGCTCTTCATCTTGATCCAGTGCTTGGTCCTGCCGCCTTGATAGGGCCGGCCCCGCCGCTTCGATACCAGCCCTTCAAGTCATAGCTTGCAGGCAGCGCGAAACAGATCCCGCGTTCGAACGGGTTGACGAAGAAGCCTTCAGGGAGCCGCGCGAGCGGGCGCTCCAAGTTCGTCTTTCGCATCGACAGGGGAAGCATGCGGAGGTTGTCACCGCCTTCGCGAGAATACGGAGGCGCAGAACTGCACTTCGTGATCGCGCTTGCGCGAGTGCAACGCGTTGAAATCCGAGATGCCATCCACGTCCAGCACCACCTCGCCATCGAGCACGAACTGCTGCTTCTGACGGAGCTGCGCGCGGCCTCGACGATCCATGGATAACGGCCGGTCCAATTGTTGCCGCCGCGCGTGATCAGGCGCACGCGGTCGCCATCGCGCTCCGAGCGGAGGCGATAGCCGTCGTATTTCGCTTCGTGGAGCCAATCCGAGCGGTCTGGGACCGAAGTGCCCTTCATCGGCAGACAAAACTCAAATGAATGCATGCGGGAAGAATAGGCATTCGCGGCTTGCTTGCGAGATTGGAACAGGGAAAGGGACACAATTCAAAACGTTAGGGCCGGCGCTACGGCCTCGGCGGCAGATCAGGAGAGATTTCGCTGGAAATCTCATGATGGCCCGGAGCACATGCTTCAAGCAGAGGCCGGATACATTAGGATTCAGAGGAGTCGCGGGAGCCCTTTCCTGGTTGCTGCCCGTGGTCGCGAAGTTGCTCGAGCCTACTTTCGAGCAGTTCCTTCTTAGCCGCTATCATTGCGGCCAGCACTGAATCGACGACTTGGTGCAGCGCCCACAACTCGTCAATGGACATGTCCTGAAGCTGCTCTCGATCAATCATTGCACGGGAACGCGTGTCTCGAACGGGATGCTTAGGCCTGGGTCTTAGGACGCTCCATCGTAGAGCTGGCCGGAACGCCACTTATGGGCAGCGAATACGCCTAGGCGTGGGCATCCTCTCTTGCTTTCGGCCACCCAGCGAACGAACTCGCCGGTAGCGGTTGCCATGTTATTCTATTCGGAAGCCGACAATCTGGATGCACGGACGCACAGATTTGGCATGCGCAACCGCATGCTGAAGCTGCGGCGGAGGGCTTTCGCAACTCAACTGATTTAAGGAGACCGGGCTGGTGATCTTCCATGGCGATACCGAGCTTGGCGGACCCAATTTGCTCCGCGCAGGCCTCATCTTCTCTGGCTATGGGGTTAGCGCCACTGCCCTCCCGGAACATGGCCATCACCGGATCAGCCTCGCATTCGGCCGGCGATGGCGCATACGAGCGCGTCGTCGAATGACATCGAAACGAGTGCGCCGTGCACGTCACCCGAAGATCCGGATGGCGCGAGCACAACTCAGCAGCGTGAGAAGTCGATCTTGGCCAGCGCTTCACCCGGGTCATCGGCTTTACCGCCGTCGTCGGACGGCTTGAAGTTGCAATCTTTCCGCGGCTGGTCGTCGTCCTTGTGTGGATCACAGTCGTCGTTGGCGTCCTTCAAGGCAGGATCCCGCTTCGCACAATCGCCCCTGGTATCACCGGGGCAGGTACCGTGGTCGTGCGCGGTCCCGGCAGCGCCTTCGGCGACAAAACCGGTGACGCCGACATCTCGCTCAGGCGCCGCTCCTTGTCTGCCGCTTGTCATTCCCACCCGAAATGGCTCCGTCGCCGCGCCAAGATGGATGATCAAATCTGCTCCATGAGTAATCTCGGGTCGGTGCGCTACGCTCACGCGCGTCATGTTTAGGTGCCGGAGATTTGCATTGATTTCTTTTTCCTTCTCGGTGTCGAGATGTGCAGTGCCCTCGTCCAGAAACAGGATCTTTGGTCGGCGATAGAGGGCGCGGGCAAGCAGTACTCGCTGTTTCTGCCCGCTGGATAGCGAGCTTCCCATGTCGCCGATGAGGCTGTTGTAGCTCATCGGCATTGCCATGATGTCGTCGTGGATGCCGGCAATCCGCGCGCAATCGATCATGCCTTGCAGATCGAATGTCGTATCAAAAAAGCAGATATTGTCGGCAATCGACCCCGACAACAATTGATCCTCCTGCATCACCGCGCCAATTTGCTCGCGATATGCACGCGGCCCGATCTGACCCAGCGGGAGGCCGTCGATCAGAACCTCTCCGCTCGTTGGCTCGAGCAAGCCAAGCATAATCTTGACAAGAGTTGACTTGCCGCAGCCCGAGGGTCCCATGATCGTCACGAATTGTCCGGGAGCAACGCACAGATTGACGTTGTTAAGAATCAGAGACTCTCCTTCTGCATACCGGAAGCAGACGTTGCGCAGTTCGATCGCGCCGCGAAGCTGTCGGATATACGACAGGTCTCGATCGTGCCCCCGCTCGAGCGGGGTGAGCGCAATGTCGGCGAGACGCTCCAGGTGCAGTCCGAGAATACGGACGTCCACCAGCTTCTCGATCAGCAGCGCTGTCCGCTCAGCGAACTGCAGCTTGTAGCTGACGAACGCGAATATCATGCCAACCGTGAGGAGGTTATCTAGTGCGAGACGAGCGGCGAGGTAGATCGTGATCACGTTCTCCAAGCCAAATATCGTATCGTTCATTGCTTTGAAGCTGATCCTCGCCCGACCTAGCCGCACGTTGGCATTAATATACGAGGCATAGCGGTTCAGCCATTGGCCCTCCCGTTCATTCTCTCGATTGAGCAACTTTAGGCTTTGCACCGCTCGCACGGTTTCGATGAAGGTGGAGTTCTCGTCTGCCTTACTATGAATGGCGGCTTCGCTCCGTTGCCGGAACATCCCGAAAAGAGCAAGCCGCAGAGCGGCGTACAACGCGAACGCCAGTAGGACGACAAGTCCGAGCTGGATGTTGTAGGTGAACATCAGCACCAGCATCAACACCGACATGAGACCGTCGATCAAGCCCGTGATCAATCCTTCCGCGAGCACGTTGCGGATTGGCTCGATCGAATTGAAGCGCGACAGGATGTCTCCGATGTGGCGTTTTTCGAAGAAGGAGAGTGGTAAGCGCACCAGATGATGAAACAGTCGCGCGCCGATTTGGAAGCTCAACGTGTTCTGCAGGACAAGAATAATGAACGAGCGGGTCGCGGTCGACGCGACCCGTATCAGGAGAAGGAGCGCGAATCCCAGCCCGAGTACGACCAGGAGATCGACATCCCCTCTGGCGATGACCTCGTCAACGGTGAGCTGCATATAGAACGGGGCGGCGAGAAGAAGAATTTCGATGACCACCGACAGAACTAATATTTGGGCGAGGGCACAGGTATTCCCGTTCATTCCGCTCCAGAATACCGAGAACGGCAATCTCACTCGCTCGTCTGTGCGGCGGAACTCTTCAGTGGGCGAGAGTTCGAGCGCGACCCCGGTGAGATGTCGCGATGCTTCAGGGAGGGGATACCACTTCTCGCCGGCGGCCGGATCGTGAACCACGATCCCCTTGTTCCTGCATGCTTTCAGAACAACGAAATGAGCCATGTCCCAGTGCAGAATAGCAGGCACACGCAATTGGCAGAGATGGCCGATCTCGATTCGCAGCGGCCGACATGCCAGCCCCAGGTAAGCTGCTATCTGCATGAGGTCGCGAAGAGTGACGCCCTTTAGGGATACTGGATGCCGCCGCCGCAGGCTGTTCAAGTCAGTTCGATGTCCATGATAAGATGCTACCATGGCGAGGCATGCGAGTCCGCATTCCGTCGCCTCCGTCTGCCGGATGACTGGGAGGGATCTGCGTCCGCTGAAATTCAAAAGTCCCTGCATGCGCTACATCCTTGCGCTTAAGACCGGATCGAGCAGCCACCTCATCAGGGATCGTTGCTCAAGGATCACGTCGGCCCTAAGCAGCATGTCCGGCTGAAGCGGCATCTTGCGGCCATAGGCGTCGATGTCGGGCCGCTCGAGAGCCGCAGTCACACGGTAAGCTGGTTCCTTGAGGGTGATTGGCCCGGTCGTTTCGTTGCCGGTCAGAATCGTGTGGGAGACTTTTGTCACGCTGCCGCGGTAGGTGCCGAATTTCTGGTAAGGAAATGCGTCGTAAAGGATCCTAACCTGCTGGCCGGGGCGCACAAAACCAAACGCGCGCGTCGGAAAGAACAACTCCGCCTGCAAGTGCGCATCGAGGGGAATGATTTCGAGCTGCATATGCCGTGGATCCGCGATCTGGCCCACAGTCGCCTGCAGCGTGGACACGCGCCCACTCGTTGGCGCCCTGATAACGTAAGCCTGCCGCCCATTCACCTCCGCCACGCGCTGTTCGATCGAGGAGAGTTCATTGCGCAGTCCTCGAATCCGCTCTGCGGCGACGGTTGGGAGTTGCTCCAGTGTATGCCGAGCGTCTGTCAATTGGGTGCGCCGCGCGGTGATCTGCTGATCCAGCGAGACCACGCTCTGCTTTTGCTCAAGGGCGGCCTGCTCGCGGCGCTTGAGCTCAATCGTTGGCAATGCGCCGCTCGCGATTAGCTTGGCGCCCGTTGATACGAAGCTCTCGGAAAGCTTCAGCCGCTCGTTCTGGATGTTCCGCTGGTCCTCGAGCTGGGCAATCTCTCCTGCAATCCCCTTGATCGTGGAAGCGAGGCGATCCTGTTCCGAGGCGGCGCGTCGATCTTCCGCATCGATCTGTCGCTCGACCACATTGCGTTGCTGCGTCAGCACTGCAAGTACGGTGGCATTGACGTCATCGCCACTGGCGGTGATTTGGGAAGTGACTACGGTCAGGAGCGGGTCACCCTCCGCAACCTCTTGCCCCTCCTTCACTTGCATCGCTTTGATGAAGCCTTGTTGTGGCACGAAGATCTTAGCTGTTCCGGAGGTCGGCGTGAGATACCCGGAGACGGTCTCCTTACGCGCGTATTGCGCGATGGAGAGAAAACACAAAATGAGTATGACGAGCGCAGCAAGGCTCCAGCTAAGGAGCGTGCTCGACAGCGGCTGCAGCAATACGACCTCACCCCAACTGTGGCGCTGATGCAGAAAGTCGACAGCTTCCTTGCGAAATAGAGCTGGCCGATTCGCCATGGACGCACCTTGCTGTGCTCACATCCATATCTATGCGCTGCGCGGAGTAGTTTTCTGCCACATCAAGACTGCAGGTGGATACCGGAGAACCGCTTCCCCTATAGAGAAGCGGTTCGCCGACGCATCTTGGCTTTACCCAACAAAGATTTGGGACTGGGACTGCTTGGAGAACAAGCCAACCTGAACCTGGTTTCCGCTGAGGACATTGATGTCGCCAGTTCGGATCAGTGATCCATCATGGCACCCACATCCGCCGGTGCCGGCGGCCACGAGGTCGAGCTCCTCATCAGACAGTTCGATAGGGTGAGCAAGATTGGTCATCTCTAGCATGTTGGTCTCCTTTCGATGTAAGTGGCGGAACATTGATGTAACGTTTGCCACGTCACCACTAGCTGCCAGATGCCAATCTGGATGCACGGTCGCGCAAATTTTTTGAGCGGTACGTGTTTGACGCTCGTCGCACTGTGACTTTCGCAGTGTCGTATGCGGGTCGGCAGTGGCGGCCTTTGTCACGGTGAGTGGACATTCCAATTTGCTGGATGTTCTGCGCGGGCTGAGATGCGACATGCCTCTTCCGAAGGATAGCGCGTCGGCATGCCAAGGGCGCGAGGTTGGTCCAGGAAGCGCCTCAGGTTATTTCGGTGACTGCACTCATCGCGATAGCTGCGCAGCTCGCAGCGCCCCTTGGGCGCGACAACACTCAGAGCCGTCGCAGCTGATCGCGTTGCCGGCAGGTTGGATGGAGGCGGGAATGTAAGGGATTGGGACTGGCTTTCTTGAAGGTACGTCGAATGACCCTCAATGACGTTACTCGGGTGGTCGGATCCGATGCGTGCTCTGAAGTGATGACCGAGACTTAGCGACGATGTTGAAGTGTCCCATTTCTCGGAGTCAGCTCGAGGAGTTATGTTGCTGCTCTCAGCGGCTCACCTGCCAGCGAGCCCGACTCGCTATAGTTCGCCTGCACCCTGACGACGACGTGGCCGTGGGGCGATTGGGAAAAAAGTTTGAAGACTTCCGGGAACGAAGTTGATGCTGCTGACTTGAGTTCGCCGATAGCCGATTTCGTATTTTTTTAAAAGAGATAATTTAAATGCGTTTTAATGCAGGGTATTAAATCCAGCAGTGGTGGCCCTGCGGGTGAAAGCAGTCGGGTTTTTTTGCCATTCAGGGGTGAGTTCGGCCATGCCCCATCAATGCGTCGCTTTAACGAAGGCCAAGCCTTGCTCCGACGCAGCGCGGCCCGACAACTATTTGAATCCCGAGACGGCGTTTAATTACGAAACCGCCCTGCTGGAGTGCGCCTCCGGATCGCAGTCGGCCGTCGGCAAGATCTACGCCCGGGAAAAGGAACAATTGCGCGCGATGGCGCACCGGATCGTACGCGACAGATCGCGTTCCGAGGACGTCATCCACGACGCATTCGCGCAGATTCTCCGATATGCGAAGGACTTCGATCCTGCGCGCGGCTCCGCCCGGGGCTGGATCTACGCCATCGTCCGCAACACGGCGCTCAAGATGCGGCAGAACGTGAGTCGCGAGCTCGCGCTCGAGGACGATGCTCTGAATGCCATCTGCGCGCGGGAACAGATCGTTCCGAATCCCGCGTCCTGTATCCCAGACAGCATGACGCTGCGAACGATGCTCGATCAACTCGAGCCACAGCGCCGCGCCAGCCTACTTCTGGCGATCGTCGATGGGCGCACGCACGAAGAGATTTCCGAATACCTCCGGGTTCCTATCGGAACCGTCAAGGCGTGGATCCGGAGAGAGCTCGTGGCCATGCGCCGGCAGCTCGAATGAGGTGTGAACTTAATTTTCGCCGGTGCATCCAAAGGCGTGCGTCGGCGACAGTACGGTGACGGCGTGGTGATTTGGGCAGGCACGCGCGCGTGATGCACGTGCCCGTGACGTTGCGAGGCGAAAGCGAGGAGCGAAGTCATGTCCATCCTGAGCAGCGTTACGAGCATTCTCGGGCTCATAAAGCTTGCGGGAACCGGCATCCCACCCGAGGAATGCACGTCAACCAAGCCCGAAGACTGTGGCGACGGCAAGCAGTCAAAGTGGAATGACGATCACAGCGGTAACGACGCGTATTCAAACGGGGACGGCAAGGACAATTATTCCACGCTTGGCGGCATCGGCGCCTACCTGAAAGACGGCAAGGGCGACTACCCAGAGCACGACGCCTGGAAGGATGCCAAGGCCGGCGAATACCAGCCCAAGGACCATTGCGACCTGGGGCCGGCTGACGATGGCAGCAGGGGCGATACTGATCGCAGTCCGGGTGACGCGCTGGCCAAGTTCGACTTCTCCCAAGGTGAGTTAGCGGGTGATTTCAGCTCGCACGGTCCCGACCATTCAGGTGACATACACGGCGCGCTCGCTTCGATGTCTTGCGACGATGCGCTTGAATACGCCATCGGTTTGATGGGCCCAACGGATCACTTCGACGTAGGGCATTTCGACACGGCGACGGATACGCCGCACGGCACGGACGCCTGACATGCCGAAGAGACCCGCCTGGCGGTGGATGCTGCCGGGCGAGAGTGGTTTTTGAACGAGAAAGGCGCCGATCATGCAGCAGGTAGAAAAGCGCGAACAGTTCGAACAAGAGCGGAAGATTTTTGAAGCCGGAGTGCAGCGTGCTGACAAGCGATCTGGCTCTTTCAGTTTCTTGACCTGGTCGTTCTTCATTGCGCCGCTGATTGCCTGCGAAGAGCTTCTTGCTGCCACATTCAAATCCGCGCTGGCCGAACAAGAAGACGCGACAGCGGCTCAGGCAGGTGCGGGGCCGCAACGGACGAACGACGAGCTGCCTGCGAGCGATCCCGCGAAGCCGGGTGCGGAGGATGAGAGGCCTAAAGGGCCGGCCGCTTCGCCGGAGACGCATGTGGCTCAGCTCGATCCGGCCAGCCTCCCGGCGGAGCCGCAGGAACACGCGCCCAGGCCGGGCACCGCTGGGGGCGAAGCAGTCGCCGTTGCGAGCTATGGGGGTGAGGGCGGAGGTGGTGAAGATGCAGTTTCTTTCAAGCACCAAGCTCACACCTGGGCCGATGCTAGTCGCGTCAGTTGCGTGAACTGGCCGTCGGCAGATTCCGACTTCGGAACCACCGAATCTTCTGGTGGCGCAACGCTCGAATCCATTTGGCTCAATGTGCTCTATGACTCGTATAGTCCGTCGGTCGTCAGCTCCTTTCCTGTGCTTGTAGATCTGGGCAATGAAGTGGTGGTAGGGATTACGCCGGTCGAGGCGGCAGTGCCGCCCGCACTCGCGACGATGACCGACACCGTGAGCACGCTGCCCAACAACGTGGCCGGCGCGATCGCGCCGCTCGAGGCGACGGCGCAGCCGACGCCCGCGACGTTGGCGGACACCGCGAGCACGCTGCCGGACGGCATGGTTGGTGCGCTTGCGCCAGTCGAAGCGGCGTTGCCGCCGGCACTCGCGACGGCGACCGACACCGTCAGCGCGCTGCCCAACGACGTGGTTGGCGCGATCGCGCCGGTCGAGGCGGCGGTGATGCCCGCACTCGCGACGGCGACCGACACCGTCAGCACGCTACCCAACGAGGTGATTGGCGCGATCGCGCCGGTCGAGGCGGCGGTGATGCCGGCACTCGCGACGGCGACCGACACCGTC